>CALHQK010000102.1 GCA_938037185.1 uncultured Riemerella sp. | reverse complement strand
ATAAATTTGTGGAAATCGTGAAGGCGATAGCACCTACTTTTGGAGGGATAAATTTGGAAGATATCAAGGCGCCAGAGGCTTTTTATATAGAAAAAAGACTAAAAGAAGAGCTGGATATTCCACTGATGCATGATGACCAGCACGGAACGGCGATTATCTCCGCAGCGGCACTGCTCAATGGTTTAGAAATAGCAGGAAAAAAGATAGAGGACATAAAAATGGTGGTAAATGGCGCAGGTGCGGCGGCTATTGCATGTTCTAAACTTTACATAGAGCTGGGCTTGAAAAAAGAAAACATCATAATGTGCGACAGCAAGGGGGTTATCAGCCATAAGAGAACCAACCTTACGCCTGAGAAATTGGATTTTGTGCAAAATACCGAAGCCGAAACTTTGGATGAAGTTTTGGAGGGAGCGGATGTTTTCATCGGACTTTCTAAAGGAAATGTTTTAAAACCTGAAATTTTAGCGAAAATGGCAGAAAATCCTATTGTTTTCGCCTTGGCAAATCCTATTCCAGAGATAAACTATGATTTAGCAAAACAGACCCGCCCAGATGTGATTATGGCAACGGGAAGAAGTGACTATCCTAATCAGGTGAATAATGTTTTGGGATTCCCCTACATATTCCGTGGTGCGCTGGATGTGCAGGCGACCGATATCAATGAAGAGATGAAAATAGCGGCGGTTCATGCCATTGCAGATTTAGCGAAAGAACCAGCAATGGAAGCTGTGAAACAGGCTTATAATTTGGCTGAAATCAGCTTCGGGAAAGATTATTTCATTCCGAAACCACTTGACAGCAGACTATTTGCAAAAGTTTCTGCTGCAGTTGCCAAAGCAGCCGTAGAAAGCGGAGTCGCAAGAAAACCAATCAGTGATTTTGCTGAATATGAAAAGCAACTTTCCAAAAGGAAAAAATAATTTGAATTTTATAGAAATTAAATCCTCTTTATCAAAGGAGGATTTTTTCATTTTAAAATATTAAATTTGCTACCAATAAAAATTGAGATAAATTTATCGAAAGAATAATATTGTAAAAATATTTATTTTCTAAAAAAACTTATGATGGAAAAACAATTTGATGTGTATTCAGAAATTTCATTAGGTGAAGAACTTTCAAATGAAGAATTATGTGCAGTATTTAAGTGTGGTCCGCAAGGAGGAATGAGAAAAAGTAATAGAACTAACACCCTTGTTTTAGTGTCTGATCAAACTCAATCACAAGATAGAAACCCATATCAGGATAAATGGATTGATGGGGTTTTACATTATACTGGAATGGGATTAAAAGGAGATCAAAAACTTGATTTTATGCAAAATAAAACTTTAGCTAATCTAGAAAAATTAGATATAAAAGCATATCTCTTTGAAAAGTTGATGTCTAGAAAATACACATTTAGAGGAGAGGTTGTTTTAGCAGGTGAAATTTATACAGAAACACAAGAAGATAATGAAGGAAATAAAAGAAATGTTCTGAAATTTCCATTAAAAATAAAATAATAGAAATATGTTTTACAATCATCAAGAGATAGAAAAGAAATGGCAGAAGTTTTGGGAAGAAAACCAAACTTTCAAAAGCCAGCAGCCAGCAGAAAGCAGCAAACCGAAATATTATGTTTTAGATATGTTCCCTTATCCATCAGGGGCGGGGCTTCATGTGGGGCATCCGCTGGGGTATATTGCGAGTGATATTTATGCCAGATTCAAAAGACACCAAGGGTACAATGTCCTTCATCCTGTGGGCTATGACAGCTTTGGGCTTCCTGCTGAGCAATATGCGATTCAGACGGGGCAGCACCCTGCGGTGACCACTGAGGAAAATATCAATAGATACGAACAGCAGCTTAAAAAAATAGGCTTTTCCTTTGACTGGAGCAGGGAGATTAGAACCTCTGATCCAACCTATTACAGATGGACGCAATGGATATTCATAGAGCTGTTTCACTCTTGGTATAATAAGACTACGGACAAAGCAGAGAATATTTCTACCCTTGTAGCTCATTTTGAAAAGTTTGGGACAGAAAAACTTGATGCCGTGCAGTCTGAGGAACTAAATTTCACTGCGGAGGAATGGCTAAACGCTTCTGAGACTGATAAACAAGATATTTTATTGAACTACAGAATGGCTTATCGAGCAGAAACTACTGTAAACTGGTGTCCTGCACTCGGAACGGTTCTTGCCAATGATGAGGTAAAAGATGGTAAGTCAGAGCGTGGCGGATACCCTGTTTATCAAAAGAAAATGATGCAGTGGTCTATGCGTATTACAGCTTATTCGGACAGGCTTTTGAGAGGGCTGGACAGACTGGACTGGTCAGAAGCGGTGAAAGAAAGCCAAAGAAATTGGATAGGAAAATCTGAGGGTGCTTTGGTGAAATTTGGTATTAAAGGTTCTGATGATTTCATAGAGGTTTTCACTACTCGCCCTGATACTATTTTTGGGGTGACTTTCGTTACGCTTGCTCCAGAACACGAATTGGTTTCAAAAATCACTACGCCAGAGCAGAAAGAAGCTGTGGAAGCCTATATAGAAGCCACTTCCAAACGCTCCGAAAGAGACAGAATGGCGGATGTGAAAACTATTTCAGGAGTGTTCACGGGGGCTTATGCAGAACATCCTATTACTAAAGAAACAGTCTCTATTTGGCTTGGTGATTATGTATTGGCAGGATACGGAACAGGCGCTGTGATGGCGGTTCCTGCGGGGGATGAGAGAGACTTTGCTTTTGCGAAACATTTTGATATTGAGATAAAAAACATATTTGACAAAGATATCTCCGAGAAGGCTTTTACCGAGAAAGAAGGTATGGTTTATCAAAATTCGGAGTTTCTAAATGGTTGCAGTAGTTATCATGAAGCAGTGAAATCGGTTGTGGAATATTTGGAAAATCATAAAGTAGGAAAATCCAAGATAAACTACCGCCAGAGGGATGCTATTTTCTCACGCCAAAGATATTGGGGAGAGCCGGTTCCTATTTATTATGAAAACGAAATGCCATACACTCTGCCCGTTTCTGCACTTCCGCTTGAGTTGCCAGAAGTAGAAAAATACCTGCCGACCGAAGATGGAGACCCGCCGCTGGGGAATGCTAAAAATTTCGCTTGGGATAAGGTTAATCAAAAAGTGGTGTCTACGGAACTCATTGACAATCAAAATATTTTCCCGCTCGAATTGTCTACTATGCCAGGCTGGGCAGGGAGCTCTTGGTATTTCTTAAGATATATGAACCCAAATAACGAAGCCGAGTTTTGTGATAAAAATATATCGGACTACTGGGGGCAGGTAGATTTGTATATCGGTGGAAGTGAGCATGCTACAGGGCATCTGCTTTATTCTCGTTTTTGGACTATGTTCCTGAAAGACAGAGGATTTATCAACCATGAAGAACCTTTCCAAAAAATGATAAACCAAGGGATGATTTTGGGAATGAGTGCTTTTGTTTTTAGATTATTTCCAGATTACCCTTCAGATATAAAAGCATATTTAAATGAAAATGGTAAAGAAATTAAATTTCCAGAAAATTTATATGTTTCAAAAAAATATGCCTTATCTTCAATTAGTTATAAACAAAAAGTTGGAGATTTGGCTGTAAAAGATGATTTCAAAGAAGGAGGATTAGATTTTTATTATAATAAGGTAGAAATTCCTAATGAGCTAAAAGAATTGGGAAGAATTTATTATGAAAAATTAAAAGAATTAAATCCAAATAACCCTGTTGTTGCAGATTTAGAAGAGGTTTTATTTTTAGGAGATTGTCAAACTATATATACAGATGTTTCATTATTAAAAGGAACTTCAGACGAGCTGGATTTGTATAAGTTTAAGGCTTGGCGACCAGAGTTTAAGGATGCTGAATTTATCTTGGAAGACGGAAAATACATCACAGAAAGAGAGGTGGAAAAAATGTCTAAATCCAAATATAATGTAGTAAATCCTGATGATATTTGCGAGGAGTACGGAGCTGATTGTCTAAGGCTTTATGAAATGTTCCTTGGGCCGCTAGAGCAGTCTAAACCATGGAATACACAGGGCTTGAGCGGGGTTTATGGCTTCCTTAAGAAGTTCTACAATCTTTATTTTGATGGAGATTCTTTTTCGGTTTCAGAGGAAGAACCTACGAAAGAGGAGCTTAAAATTCTGCATACATTGATTAAAAAGGTGATTTACGATATTGAGAATTTTTCTTTTAATACTTCTGTGTCGCAGTTTATGATAGCCGTGAATGAATTACAAAAACTAAAATGTAATAAAAGAGCTATCTTAGAGCCGCTTGCAGTTCTCATTTCGCCTTACGCACCGCATGTTTGTGAGGAGCTTTGGAGTCTTCTTGGTAATACAGAAAGTATAGATTTTGCACCTTTCCCTGCTCTGAATGAGGCTTATTTGGTGGAAGATGAAATAGAATATCCAGTGAGTTTTAATGGGAAGATGAGGTTCAAACTTTCTCTTTCTGCTGAGCTTTCTAAAGAGGAAATCGAGGAAATAGTAATGAAAGATGAGAAAGTAATCCAGCAGCTGGACGGAGCTAAACCAAAGAAAATCATAGTGGTTCCGAAGAAGATTATTAACATTGTATTTTAATTTATTTATAATTTCAAAGATATTTTGTTATTTAATTCTCAATTTTATACATTGATTTTCATCAAAATAAAATATTATTTAATAAAATTTTCAATTTTTGATGAAATAAATTTGCATAATAGAAAATTTTATTTTTACTTTACACAATCAAAAAATAATTTATAATTTAGTTTAATATGGAAATGAATGTTTCAACTCAAGAGCAACAAGTAGTTGCAAGAAAAACAGGAGGTCTTAACCCATTTTTAGTGTTACCACTTTTATTAGTAGTAGGTATTTGTATTTATCTATTTGTTTTTGGTAATCCTAGTAACTTTAAAAATGAAGGACTTTCTGGTTTGTCAGTTGCCTTTAATGATATAGAAGCTAAGGACTTGGTGCCTGGGCGTGTCATTGGAATGGTTTATTTGGGAGGGTTCATCGTACCAATCCTTATTACATTTGCTGTTACAGTATTGGTATTCTCTTTAGAGCGTTTCTTTGTTTTGAATAAGGCAGAAGGAGCAGGAAATCTTGAAGGTTTTGTTCTAAAAATTAGACAATTGTTGAAAGAAAATAAAATTTCCGAAGCTCAAGAAGAATGTGACAGACAGCGAGGTTCTGTAGGAAATGTTGTTAAGGAAGCGTTAGTTTCTTATAAAGCTCTTAGCAAAGATACTACAATGAACAGAGAACAAAAAATGGCTGCTCTTAACAAATCTATTGAAGAGGCTACGACTCTAGAGATGCCTATGATGGAAAAGAACATGTCTATCCTTTCTACATTAGGGACAGTAGCAACATTGGTAGCGTTATTAGGTACCGTAATGGGGATGATTGGTGCGTTTTATGCATTAGGTTCAGGAGGAGGAACTCCAGATGCTGCAGCTCTATCTATCGGTATCTCTGAAGCCTTGATTAACACGGCATTAGGAATTGGTACATCTGCTATTG
>CALHQK010000101.1 GCA_938037185.1 uncultured Riemerella sp. | reverse complement strand
AAGCAGGATTGTTCTTTGATGGCACAAACAACAATCATAGAAATGTAGAAATTAGGAAAAAGGTACAGAAGATAGAAGAATACCAAGACCAGAGTAAACCAGAAAATATAGCAACAGAAAAAGAAAAAGATATTTATTCTAGCTCTAAAATGTTTGATGACAGCTACGAGAATGATTTCAGTAATGTAGCCAGACTATGGAGAGGAGTAGACCAAAAAAAATATGCCATTTATATAGAAGGTATTGGTACAAAGGATGAAGATGGAGACTATATTCGCGGGATGGCTTTGGGAAAGGGAGAAACAGGTATCCGTGCTAAAGTAAGAAAAGGCTGTAAAAAATTAGCTGAAAAAATTATTAACATAAAAGGGAAAAATAAAGTTAAAAGCATTACTATAACTCTTGATGTATTTGGTTTTAGCCGCGGGGCTGCTGCTGCCCGTAATTTCGTATATGAAATAGGCAACAACAAAAGAAAAGTAGACATAAAAATACTTTCGGAATCTATTTATACAGAAGATGGTATAATGACTGTTTACCGTGATAAAGATGGAGTAAATGTAGATTCAGCTTATTTAGATAATGGAAAAATGCCTAAATTAGGATATTTAGGGTATTATTTACTTCAAAAGAAATTAACCAAGGAAGATTTAAATAAAATCCGTATAAAAATTCGTTTCGTAGGCGTCTATGACACTGTGGCTTCTTTTGGCTCTGAACATAGTGATGATATTGTAGAACTACAGCTTAATAATTTAGGAAAGCCTGCTAAAGTAGTTCATTTCACTGCTATGGATGAGCATCGTAAAAATTTTGCTCTTTCAAAAATACCAGAAGGTACGAATTTCATTGAAAAAAACTTTCCTGGAGTGCATTCGGATATAGGAGGAGGCTATACGACTGATAAAAAGGAGGAAATCATCGTAGAGAAAAATTATTCATCTTATGAAGAGTGTAAAAGAGAGAAAGATAAACTATGTGGGGAGTATTGGTATGATAAGGAGCACTTAAGTATACATTACCATTCATTAGGATCTCTTTCTCTTGATCATCCTCAAGATGGAGGAGCATATTACTATCTTGAAGGAAGGCGTAAAATAAAGAAAGAATACAGCTATATTCCTCTGCATTTTATGGAAGAATTATTTAGAGAAACGCTTTCTACTAAACAGAATAAAATCTTTCAGCCTTCAATAAAAATGGATAATGAGTATCCAATATATGGAGACTATGAACTTGAAAATTCAAAAAAACATTTGAAGGGCTATGTGTTTGGTAATGAGCCAGAATGGAAGTTTTTACCTGATAGAATTGGAAATAAAACGGGACCTAAAGAGCCTATTATGTATTATCCACCTGTAGAAGGAAAACAGGATCTATTGAGGTTATTAAGGCCAAAATACCTTCACCGTTCTGCAAAATTAAATAATCTTAAGACAGAAATAGCTCATGGTCCTGCTCCAAATAGGAAAAGACCAATAATACCACCTCGATAGAAAAGAATGAATACTCTTGCTACATATTATTTAGAAAATATTTTTCAAAGAAAATATTCTGTTAATAAAATATCTAGAACGATACAGACTTTTTGCTATGGCAAGAAGGATGATAATTTTTTGTATCAAGTATTGGTTTGGGATTTAGATTTTTCGGATAAAGAAAACTCGATGAATGTCCTATTAAAAAAAATAGCATTGGTTTTTGATGAATTAGAATTAGAAATTACTCCAAAGAATACCATAGAAAAGGTGATTAATCTTTCTTTTATCAGAAAAAAATGGATAGAAGTAAGAAGTGAGATTTTATTAAAAAATCAAGGAGATGAGCTAGTCAATTACTGCAATAGTATTTCTAAAACATTAGAAAATGAAAATGCATTAATTAGTTTTTTACAAGAAAAAAGGATGCTGGGAATGATTTTTAACGGATATACCGAGTCTAATTCAAACTTTACATTTACTGATTTAGGACTTTTAGATGGTACATTAGAAGAAAAAACAGATAATGAGAATATAAAATACACACTTTTATGTTTAGTTTCAGAAAAGATAAAAGGTCATTCGCCAAAAAATTAATGAATGACATACAAAACCGAGAAAAAGAAGAAAGTGAAATCATCACTATTGGGAAAATTACGCCTGAAAGACAGCAAAAGCGTGAGGTGGAAAACACTCTTGCAGAAAACCGAGAAATGATGCAGGAAAAACGCGAAGAACAGAAAAAAGAAGAGCAAAAAACAGAATCTCAGCTTTTTATTATTAACCAGGCAAAAATAAAAATGAACAGCCACATAGGAACATTCAAGGTGCTGAATGATGTTCCTACTATTCAAGATAAACCTGTGGGAACGACAGTTGAAAAAAGCCCTGCTAACTTCTCGTTTTTAGATGGTTTTCAGGTGCTTTCAGTAACTGGTGACTGGCAGGATACAGGTACGGCAAAGTATCAAGATAATAATGCTTTAATCAAAAAATCAACCTTGATGGTAACGGGCAAAATGCCCCCGCCAAGCGCTCCCATTGAAACAGGGAAAATAGAATTCATAGATTCTGGGCAAATCAATGTAATAGAAAAAATCAACACCAGTGGAATACCTGTCCCTGAGAATGAAAATCCAGATTTTGATATTAAAATTTCTCTTTGCAAAGATGGCTATTCCACTGTGGTACCTATGGGAATTTTAGATTTTGAAAACAACTATGAAAATGCCTTTTTCGCATTTGAATATACTCTGTCATCAAATGATATAGACAAATTAACTCTTGAAATCATAGACGAAAATGATAAAACTATATATGGAGAAAATTATATACCAGAAGTCATAATTCCTATCGGCAAAAAGGAAAATGTAAGAACTAGTCTAGAAAAAGGGCTAAAAGAGTTTCTAAAAAGAGAGGGGAAACCATCAAGAATATGGGAATGGATGGAAGTGTACAGAGATTTTACTATTTCTAAAAATGATTATACCAAACCAGGACATTATATTTTGTTTTGGAATGGTTTTGATATTGAAGGGATATATGACAGCTCTATTTTTGATAAAAAAACCTTCAGAGCAAGGCTGACAGGAACAAAAGGCGAAAAGAAAAAAACGGCAGAGGTCTCATTTAGAACAGAATATGCAGAAGTAAACTGGGTAGATGTGCGGATAGACCAAAATAACAAACGCATAGATACCACCCTTAGGGTAAACCTAAAAGACGGCGGAGCAGAAGGACTGTCCCCTCAAGAACAGAGTAATATTTACGAACCTGCCTATACACAAACAATATATCCTTGGGATAAAATACCCCAAGAAGTAATTGAAAAAGAACAAAAAGAACCTATAAAAGAGAGAACCAGAAGTTTTAAAGATTTAGAAAGACTGGCTTTGGAAGGAATAAATTATCACTGGAGTAGATGTACAGAACATGCTGTAGCAAAGAATGTAGAAATAAATAGTGAAAAATATGAATGTTATACAAGTGCAGTAAACTCAAAAGAGAATAGTATGAACCCTGTATCGTTAATATATAATACTAATAATGAATGGGGAAGAAGTGGCAATCCAGGTATTTTAGCAAAGGTTTTTTATAATGTTGGATATATAGAATATTCCAATAATTGGGGATATCAAGATGAAGCAAGCGAAGATGATGAGTTTAAAGAAACTTCTGCACATGAAATAGGTCATGAGATTTTAAGAAATTATGGAGGTATGATATATTCTTGGCAACATAAAGGAAGTTCATATCTATTGCCTCAAGATAAAAAGCCAACAAAGGATAATGATAAATCGGTGATTGTGATAAAAAACTACACCCATATTGATAACTATCCTTCTTCTTTTGGAGAATACTATCCTACAACAGGAGAAATAGATCTAATGAAATATTATCACTCTTTAAGTCCTGAAAATAAAATTATTGCATATCCCGATTCATCTCGTACAGTAGCATCTGAGAAGGATATTTTAGGTTTACTTTGGTTGAGTAAAATAGAAATAAAATGATTTTTTTTATTATATATATTATAGTAAGTTTAGTAATTTTATTAAACAAACGAATAACTAAGAAAACAAAAATAATATTATTTATATCTTTTTTAGTAATATTTTTGGTGATAATATTTTTTGTGTTTTTACTTTCATTTGATGCGGGTTTAGAGGAAAGAATTTTAATTAAAAGAGGATTACAGAAATAGATGTAACGACCTCTGGAAAATATTGGAGTGGTTTAAAAGAAAAAACATCCATATTTATAGATATATCAAAATATGAAAAATAGAGGTTTTTTGGCTGACAGGAATAAAAGGCAAAAAGAAAAAAACGGCAGAAGTCTCATTTAGAACAGAATATGCGGAAGTAAACTGGGTAGATGTGCGGATAGACCAAAATAACAAACGCATAGACACCACCCTTAGGGTAAACCTAAAAGACGGCGGAGCAGAAGGGCTAAGCTGCGGCAGTAAAACAGTAAGAAAGAGTGACTATGAAGAAGCCGCACAAAGAATGGGAGTACAAAATCCTATAAAAGAAGATTTTACACTTACTTTTTGTGATTGGTATAAAATACCCCAAGAAGTAATTGAAGAAGAACAAAAAGAACCCATAAAAGAGAGAACGAAAAGTTTTGAAGAGCTACGGGATATGGCATTAGAGGGGATAAATAAGCATTGGTCACGCCATGCTGGCAACATAGGAGGAGGCGTACAAATAGGTGAAGATTTTTACGAAGTCTTTGTAAATGCAGAACAAAATGAAAAAGGTATGGTTGCTCCAAGAATTATTTATTTTACCAACTCTGAAAACAGTAATTTTAATAGGTCTCATAATTGGTTTTTATCAAGAAAATTATTTTATAAAGTAGGATATACTTATTACAATAATTGGAAAAAATACCCAATAAATAGTGAATTATATAAAGCAAAAGGATGGAAATATACCTATGAAATAAATGCTCTGTTAGATTTTCAGGAAACTTCAGCCCATGAAATAGGACATAAATTATTGGAAGACTATGGCGGAAAAACATATTCTTACAAACATAAAGGTTCTTCTACTTGGGGACAAAGTCCTTTGAAAGGAACTACTTATCCTACAACAGGAGAGATAGACCTGATGAAATATGTAGACGAGGATTTTCTTCCTAAAGATTTTTATGAAAGAGTAGTTCTCTCAAAAGAAGATGTTATAGGTATATTATGGTTAAGTAAAATAAAAGTAAAATGAAGATATTAGGTTTAGTAATATTACCTTTAAGTCTTGTAAATTGTAACAATTGTAACAATAGTAATAATCAACAGGCAAAGATAGAATATATACATGGTTGGGTTGTTAGTGAAAACGAAAAACCCATTAAAGGCGTAAAGGTAACTTATTCAAAAGATGAAACAGTAACTTATACAGATAATAATGGATATTTTAGGTTTGAGCCAGAGACAATATCAGATAAACCAATATTTTTTGAGAAAGATGAATACAAAAAAGATACGATAAGAGGTGGTATTAATTACAGAGACATTCCAGTATATTTTTTCACATCAAAAAGAAAAGATACAGTTATTCTAAAAAAAATAGAAAAATAAAACATGGAACCAGCCCACGAAATAGGACATGAGATACTGAAAGCTTTTGGAGATGTATATTATTCCTATGGGCATAAAGACACCGTAAATACAGTAACCCAAAAAATAAAAGATGGTACCCCAAAATATCCATCAACAGGAGAAATAGATCTAATGAAATATTATCAAAATTATTATGATATACCGAGAACAATAGCTTCTGAGATAGATGTTTTGGGATTAGTATGGCTAACTAAAATTAAAATAAAATGAAAAAATATATTCTATTAAGTCTGTTTGTTATCATATCATCTTGTGGTGGTAATAGTAGTTTTAAATACTATGAAGGGCATATATATGATGAAAATAACAATCCTCTACCAAACATAAAAGTATGTAAAATGTATCATACCCCAACTGACTGCGCCATGACCGATGCAAATGGCTATTTTAAAATAAATAAAGACCCTTCTTCCGTATCAAAATTAATAGTTTTCTATAAGGAACAGCCGATAGATACAATAATAACTCGTTGGGCACAGGGTGGCGAAAGGCTCGTGTATAGTTTCGTAGAGGGTAAGAAAGACACGCTATTCATAGATATGTCAAAATATGAAAAATAGTGGGGTTTGGGGATTGTTTTGGCTGAGTAAGTTACATGAGATGAGAAATTTATCATTTGTTTTGTTACTAAATGTTTTCGTTTTTAGTCATTGTTGAGAACTTGTAACGCTATTAAACTTTTCCTCTTAATAATCAGCGGAATAGATGGTATTTAGTAAAAATCTTTACAAAAGGTATTGTGTTTCAGATTTTTATTTTTAAATTTGGTTTTGTTTGAAATTCGAATAGATTTTAAAAAATTTGTATATGTTATCAAGTAAAGGCATTGGAGGAAATGAAGTTCCATTAGATGCGAGTGAAGCCATCTTTGAAATTCCTCAAAACAGAACACTTCTAGCACAAAAACTTACAGCAAATGACCCTGTAAAGCCAGAATTAGTGGAAGGGCTAAACTCCATTGAGGCGGTTTTCAGCCATTTCAAGCCAGAAATCAAAGTAGATTTTGAAGATGCTAATGGAGCTGTAAAAATGGAAAATCTTCAGTTTAGAAACTTGGGGGATTTCGGTACAAAAGGAATTACTGCTCAAAGCAGTTTTTTAGCTGGACTAGAAACCGAAAAAGACCAATACCAAAAGATTATCAAACAACTAAAAACTAACAAAATACTAAAAGCAGCTTTGGAAGATCCAGAAGCAAAGAAAGCTTTGTTTGATACCCTGCAAAATCTCATCAAAGAACTAGATGGGAATAAGTAACACACTCATTTTTAATGTTTAAACTATTATGGCAAAAGAATTACAACAAGCATCTTCTGCTTCTGAAAATATTTCACAGAAATTTAGTGATGAAACTCAAAAATCAGCTCTTTCTATTGAGAAAAGCCTTGAAAAACTGGCTCGCTACGGTGGATTTGATTTATTAGAAACCTCCATAGAAGGGGTGCAGAACATCAACCCTGATAGAAAAGCCAGAAGAAAAATTTTCCTTACTGAGAAAGGGAAAGAAAAAGAGCGTGAAACTTTGAAAAAAACGCTTGAGCTTTGGGCAGATGTCATTAGTAAGAATGATGTACTGACAGATATGGTGGCTGATTGCGAAGACCAAAGAAAGTCTGCTGAAGACCTTCTTTCTAAAAACCTTGCTAAAGCTGTAGAAATTACTAAAGAACTAGAAACTAACTACCGTACCATAGGACTTTTCTACAAGAATACAGAAGCTGATAAGGTTAAAAATATTACGGTAGTAAATGCTACTTTGGATCAGTTAAAAGACTTGGACAACACTCGTTTTATTGATACTATCCATGCTGAACTTTCTAACAATTATGATAGATTAGACCTAAAAGATAACTATGGAATTTTGGTTATTCCAGGATATTTAGGATCTAATAAAGTAGTAGAAAAATGGGCAAAAATTGCTCACGAAAACAAAGTAATGCTCATTACTGATTTCGAACATTTAGATGAACCTGATGATGTTATGGAAATGTTTGATCAAGCTTACCTAACGGGAGGTGATATTTACAGAGCTAATGTTCTTATGACTTGTAACTGGCTGGTAGGTAGAGGAAGATTTGAAGAAATAGATGAATTGGAAGATCTTTTTGTTCCACCTTCTGCTGCTTTAGCTGGGAAAATATATAAAACTCTAATGTCCCAAGTTACTGCTGGGAAAAAATTTGGAGGTATCAATGAAGTGGATGGAGTAAAATTTGACTTAAAGAAAAGTGAAATTGCCAACCTTGAAAACTTAGGATTGATTCCTATGGTGAATGAATATGGAAAAGTGATGGCTTTCTCTGGAAAAACACTATTTAATGGAGATAATCTAGGGCTTCAGACCTACTCTGTGGTAAGGGTTTTTGATTATGTTACCAAAGTTTTGATGGATTTCCTTAACCGAAGAGCATTTGAAAACTTCACTGCTGTAACCAGAAAAGAAATTATGAATCAAATTGTAAGATTCTTGGACAGCATCACAGGACCTGGAAAACTGATAGAGAACTTCGAAATCCGAAGATTTGAACAAGATCCTGTTCAAAAAGACAGAGTTCATCTTGATATTCATATGAAACCTTATTTCCCTGCAAAAAATTTCCTTATTAAAATGGACGGGCATAAAGGTGATGAAGGAAATCAATGGGAAACTGAATATGAACAAAAATAAAATATACAATTTTAATAAAGGAGCGGAAATTAGTTTTTTCCGCTCCTTTTTTATTATTTTAATTTATTATATATTATATGTAGTATATATGATACAACACAGCATATACTTTATATATCATATCAAAAATGTAAGTATATAATTATTTATCAATCAATCTATAAGGATAGATGTTTGCTGAATTTTTTTCTAGATAAAGTAAAAAACTATCACACAAATATTGCCATTCAGTCTCTGATAAAGGAGGTTGAGAACTCTGATTTCTAGTAATATAAACATCTATTGTACGGGTAAATCCTCCTTTATTAGAAACCTCTTTTTTGGTTCCTTTTTTTATTTCTATTTCTGAAATTGTCTGTTTAAAATGTTTATTTCCAAAATTTTTAATATCTGCAGCCGTAACTATCCGTCCTCTACTGAGCATAGAACTACGATATTCTAAGATTTTGTCTTGAACAGATAAACTTTTACGCCCTCCAAATGAAGACTTTAGCATTACTGCTTTTGAAAAAGACAAAGACTTACTATTATCTATCTCTAGGTTTGTTCCTGGTTTAATATCATTACCTTCCTCACCTGTTGTCAACCAATATGAAATATCACATGAAAGAGCATCTCCATTAACAGATGAAATAACAAGGTAAGGATTACTTGTTTGAACAAAATTTTTCTCTTTAGAGAGTTGTTCTAATGCTGCCACATTTTGCTGGATACTTCTAAGAGTTTCTCGTGTCATATCCCCGCCAATACTTGAAAAAGCAGCTGATTCATCTTTTATCAGTTCTAGTAGATATTGTAATAATTCTGAAGCATTCCTTTGATCAAATCTTGCCACTCCTCCTCGCCTAAGCACAACATTTATTCTTTGATTATCATTTTTTAGGTCGAGTCTGTCTCCTTCATCATTTTTTACATAATCTAAATCCAAAAAATGGTCATCTGATTGTATAGAAACTATATCGAGCTTTCCATTCATTCTTCTAAATAATCGCGTGTTTTTTATATTTACAACAGGGAAACAGTTTAAGTTAAAACTTACATTTTGAAACACCTCACTAGTAAGCATCTCCGAAAATTCTAATTTTAACCATATAATATCTTCTGCATCAGATAATTGATGTTCAGGAAAATTCTCTCTAAAAATAATAGGTTTCTCTGTCTGTTCAGCAAGAGATATTTTTTCCTTCAAAGTAAAAAAATAAGGCTTATAAAAATCATTTATTTCACCATAAATCTGTGATAAATAATGATAATTTTTAGATATAATCCCTTCTAAATCAATATTTTTTAGTTCTACATTGTACCCCTCTTCAAATTGCATTTCCTTATCTCCAAAATAAATTTTGGCCTGCTTAAGATGATAAAAAAAGAATTCTTTTTGATAAGAATTATTGATATCAATATAAAATTGTAGATTTTCTATATTTTTTTCTTTAAAACAACGGATTCCCAACCATAATTCGCCAGATTTTAATGGGCGATTTGCTCTGCCAATCCTTTCTGTAAAAAAATAACTTTCTATTTTATTTAATTCATTTCCAAAGGCAATATACTCAACCTTTGCCTTATGTAGTTGGGCTTCTATTGTTGGAGAAAAATAAATATCTTTGAGGGTGTTCTCGGAAGGATTAAATATATTTACAATATTTTTAGTTGTTTTAAAAGAATCATACAAAGATAGTATAGGATTGTCATCTTGTGGCTCTACTTGAACCAATGAATAAGCTGGATGAACTCCTGATATATTCTCTGGAAATAAAAGTTCTAGAATTCGCTCTATCATACGAGAATTAGAACTTTCCAAAGCGAAACCCAAACGCTCCAACTCAGATGCTATAGCAGATAATAATAAACCTACTATTGGATCAAAAGAATTTTCCGATTCTAATTCATTATATCCCCATAACCGCGATGCTCTGCGCAATATTCTATCCTTAATCCTGTCTTGATTCATATTGTTTTTAAAACTAAAACAAAAATAAACATTTATTTTTTAATTTTAAATTATATTTAATACTTTATATAAAGTATAACAAATACTAAACAATATATAAATAATATAAAAATTAACCTTTTAAGATAAATCACTTTCCAAGATAAAAAATCTCTTCTTGGACTTTTATTTATATTTATTAACTTTTATTTTTCTTTTAAGATAAAAAGAACTTTTATTATATTTTAATATACTTTTAGTAAATTCGTTTATCCTTTTATTTAAAGGAGACGGAGGTCATTTTGATGGGAGTGGAATTCCGAAAATACAGGAGTGGAATTCCGAAAATACAGGAGTGGAATTCCGAAAAACCCTTATTTTTAAGGGGAGTGGAATTCCGGAAAAAGTATTTTTAGATTTTCTTTGGGAGTGGAATTCCGAAAATGAGGAAAATTCGAACTCCTTATAGGAGTGGAATTCCGAAAATGAGATTTTTTTTCGTTGTTTTTTCTCATATTTGAAGATTAGGGAGTGGAATTCCGAAAATGGGAGGAGTGGAATTCCGAAAATATAGGAGTGGAATTCCGAAAACAATAAAGTTTTAATCTCTTCATAGGAGTGGAATTCCGAATTATTTATCATTTGTATTTTTTAGAGTATTTTGGGGTATCCTTCTGGAAGTATTTTCCCTGTATGAGTTTGTCTATACAAAATAATAATATACTTCTGAAATTTTTGCAAGAATGATTGACCAATAAATTCTGTTGCTTTTTTGCCATTTCTTCTATTATCTTTTACAAATTCTTTATAGGCTCGTTCCAATAGAATCCTACTGTTTATTATATTTTTATAGTGATATATAAGATGAGTCATTTCATTTTCTGATAATCGATGTCGCCTCATAAAATATCGTAATCTTTGTCTTACCAAAGTAGCATCTTGGGTCTCTTCAGAAATAGTATCATCTTGAATTCTTTTTGTAGCATATGGTTTTATATGAATTTTATTCTTGTCAATGCTATAATTAAATGATGTTTGATTATACCTGTCTAGATTTTCTCTTATTGGTTTCAAAAATTTACTGCAAAAATCTTTAGTAGTAGAATAATTTATTCCAAACTTTTCGTTAAAAGTCTCTAGTTTCAAAGTAGTTCCTTCATAAGGTATTTTTGCTAGCCAAATTGCGAAAATAACATGTTTGTTATTCCTAATATTATAAACTAAATTATATAATGTTGGATTATATTCAGGAATTACAATAAGTTTTTTGAGCCAATAACTGCTGATTAAGAAAGAAGTATACCCGCGCTCATCATAAGTAGGTGCGGTTATAAGGCCTCCAAAGGTCTTAATTTCCTTGCCTTTGGAATTTATTGAGCTATACCAACCCATTTTAAATTTTGTAAGAAATTCAACGGCTTCTATGACTTGCTTGGAACTTCCACTTGGAGAAATTAAACTATTTTTAATTTTCATTGAAGCAAAAGTATTATGCTCTGACTCAAACTCTTCCTCAAAAAGAGACAGCTGCATTGGTCTGTCTTGTGGTCGAAGCTGTTCATTTCTCAAGTCTGCTGCAATATTAAATATCGCCCTAAGAGCATTAATAGGGATATCTACCGCTTTATTATCTTCAAATAAAAAATCATCAACAAAACTATTCCCCAGTCTAATAATTTCGGTTTGGGTCAAATTTTTGTAACTCTTTCGAACTATTCTTTTTTCGTTATCTTTCATATTTTTTTACTATTTTTGCAGAGCAAGAAGAGATTATTTATCTCAAAATAAAGCCTACATTACTTTTAAAGTTTTGGAGGCTTTTATTTTATGGATAATCTACTAGCGGATGACTTTGCACTGTGTTATTTTCCTGCTCTATAATATCAAATTTTATTTTGCCTAAACTTATTTCCTCTCTTTCAATTTTATGTTCTTTTGATAAATAGTATTGATATAAATCTTCTCTACCTTTTTTTATTGACTCATCATAAATCCATTTATAAATAGTTATTTGATCTGATTTCACCTCCAAAATCTGGCTGTTGGCAATAAAAATATTACGAATAATGGTAAAATTATTCCTTTCATAAGGAATTGGAATAAAATATCCTGTTTCTTTTTTATTTTGAATAGAATTTAGATAAAGTCTTATAATTTCTTTTTTCTTTATCATCAAAGGATTTCTAAAATTACCCACTATTTCATGTGTTTTCTTTCGCCTTACATTATAATAAAGCCATTTTTGTCCATGAGAAAATTTATCCTCAATAAATCTATGAAACTTAAACAAGCCAGTGTTAATATTGTGATAAACCACAACCTCCCCTGTACTCAATTTTACTGCTGCTTCATAAGATTTATTTGTCATATCTACTAAAATTTATCCTTGTATTTTATTTTCAACTCCTGTACTATTTCTGAAAATAGTTTCATTTGAGAAAAATCTAACTCTCCTTTTGTAAAAATGGTATAAAAATGATAGTTTTTTAAGTATTCAGAATCTTCCTCTGTCAGATAAGTAGATGTTATTTTCACTTCTCCAGGATTTTCCCTTCTTCCTGGTCTATACCTCACATTGGCTTTTCTTTGTTCCATCTTCCCTTTTGTCTGACGGAGTAACTCTATTCCATCACTTATAGCTTTGGCATTGGTATATTCCAAGTTTTCATTTTTTACAATCTCATATTTTACGAGTTCTTTGAGCCATTCCCAATCTGCCAGATAGATTCTAAAGCCATATTTAACCATTTTAGGTTTTTCCTCTTCTGGTTTTGAATCCAATATATCTAATTGAAAAACATTGTCCATTTTATCCTTCTATTTTCTTTATAATTTCTTTAACTAACTGTTTATAATCTTCACTTGCTCTTGATAAAGGTGCAACCTGAAAAATAGTTTTTCCTTCTTTTTTAGCATTTTCTACATTTACATCTTGTCGAATATAAGTCTCCAAAAAATACTGTCCTGCTTGTTGTTTTGCTAAATCACTATATACTCTAAAATTTTTAGTGTTAGTAAGAACTTTATTGAAGAAAAAACCTAAAAATTGTAACTTCGGATTATAATTATCTATAATTCTTTTTACTGATGGTAATAATTCATTAATCCCTTCAATAGAATACTCCTCTGCCTCAATTGGTGAAAGTACATAATCTGAAGCACAAAGTGCAATTTCTCCCAAACCCACTCTGCCACTTAATGGACGAGGCGGGCAATCTATTATAATGTAATCCAAATTCATTTTACTAGATAATAGATCTATCATATCTTTCAAGGCTGTTCTTTTATAATCTGTTTCCTCTACCCCTCTATCTCCTGCTAATATGAATAAACTTTCTCCTTTTTGTGTCAAACGAAAATCACCTGTTTTCTCAATAAAATTTTTAACCGTATAAGGAAAATCTTTTGGTATCTTATATCCAATTGACAAATTCCTTTGTGAATCAAAATCTATAATCAAAACACGCTTTTTCATTTCTGCAAACGACGCTCCTAAATGAATAGATGTTGTGGTTTTTCCTACACCTCCTTTTTCAGTAATGATAGATATTACCTTCATAAATATTCTTTTTTCAAATCACAAATATAATAATTATTTTTAATATAAAAAATAATATACTATAAATACTACTTATAATAAATTTAATTTAAAATATAAATATTATTTGTAGTTTATGTTTTGATATACTTTATATAATAAATATAATTATTATTTATTTTGACACTGAAAAAAACAAGTTTTTTTCCTCTATTTTATATTTAAACTCTTCTAAAATACATTGGTTTTATCCCTAAACAACATCGTTTTTAACGAAAAAACAAGGGTCTTTCTCAAAATACAAAAACTAAGATATTGTTTTTCAAATGTTTAAAGCTGAAAAAGTGTGTGTTTTTCTCATTTCTTGTTAATTTATCACGCAGCCACCTTATTTCATTCTACAATTGTAGTTTTAAAAATAAGTGAAATATGTAATTAATATTTAATATCCTTGTTTTGAATTCATTATTTTTAATTATTTTTGTGTCAATGGTTTAATTTTACTAAAATGATGAATTTAAAGTATCTACATTTTCTTTTATTCTTTTTTGGAGTATTAGGACTTACAAATTGTAGCTCAAAAAAATATATTTCAGAGGTTCCTTATCGATATTCTTCTGAAGAGGAATACCAAGCCATAAGCACTGAGAAAACAGCCATAGAAAACCAATATACTAATGTTGATGACAACCCTGAAAAACTTGATGATAAAAAACTTCGGCTTAAGGAAAAATACGCAGTTTTATTTGGAGTAATGCCCAAAGAGATTAAAAACTATGATTTTTATGCATACATAGACCCTTGGCTAGGCACACCTTATCGTAAACAAAGTCTTGAATTACAAAAAGCTGTGGACTGCTCTTATTTTATACAGGCCTTATACAGTGATGTTTTCCAAGAGACCTTTCCAAAAACCCCTGATGGAATTTTCCGTTCCAAAGCGCTGCAGCTCTTTACGGGAAGAACTTTTTTACAAGAAGGAGATTTGATTTTTTTTAGATATGACAAACACAAACCAATCTCTGATGTTGCAATTTATCTCCATAATGACAGAATTTTAGCCTGTTCGAATAACGAACTTAATATTTTTAACTTTAATAATGAATACTTTCAGCTAAGATACATCGCAGCAGGAAGGTTAAAGCCTAAAGAAAAATAACTGTCAAATTTTAATTATATAATTATAAGTTAAATATCTACCCAAGTCTTTATCTTATGTCCGAAATTTCTTCTTTAATTCAATCTGTTTCCGAAATTTCTGCCGATATCCGTGCAGAAGTTGTAGTTGGTAACTTATTAGAGAGTGGCTGTCTTTCAGAAAACCAATACATCGTGCATAAAGAAGGACAGTTTGC
The DNA here is from genome assembly GCA_938037185.1 of uncultured Riemerella sp. Classification (GTDB taxonomy): domain Bacteria; phylum Bacteroidota; class Bacteroidia; order Flavobacteriales; family Weeksellaceae; genus JABCPE02. The sequence goes on along the minus strand of CALHQK010000101.1, from coordinate 7,096 downwards.
AAGAACATACCGCCGTGATATTTTCAGTTCTGAAGAAATAGATTTTGATTTTGATACTGTTTCATTTTTAAGATTAAATTTATCTCGTGATAGTATTTATGACACTTTGCCTCAAAATATGGTTCACAGCATTCAAAATGACACCCCTGGCAAAGGAGTGGATACGATGATAAAGGAATACAGACTACAGCAAGAACAGCAGAAACAAGCAAGAGCCTTTTTTCAGCCTTTCGAAAATGAGATGTTTGCATTTGGTGTGGAAACAGAAATGTTTGAAAGCAAATTTCTTACAAAACTCAATGATACTACAACAGCTGACATATTTTATGATTTTTGGGGAATGAGTAGAGATTTTCCACCTGTTTTAATCTCTAAAATGATAAAAGTTCTTCCTTATACTCATAAAATCGTAGGAAATATAGAGTTATCAGTTAAAATCCTTTCATCTATTCTAAAAGAAAAAGTAGAAATACAAAGAAAAGGGTTTTTCAAATATTATGATGAAGAACAAGCAATTACATTAGGAGATTGCCATTTAGGAATAGATTTTATCACAGGACATTCTTATGATGATTATTCAGAAAATTACCAGTTACTGATAGGTCCATTACAAAACTCTCATTTCCAAGAATACATACATGAAGGGAAATTAAAACAATTTGTAGAACTTTTTTGTGAGTATTTTTTTCCATTAGAAATGGAAATCGAACCGCAGATTTTACTACAAGAAAATCAAGAATTATTTGAATTCAATTCTTCCCAACCTTCTATCTTAGGATATAATACCAAAATTTAGTACTTTATACATTTATATTTTTAAATTCTTAATACTCAATAAAAAATGACACAGTTAAAGAAATATTTTGAGAATCTTTTAGAACCTCAGGTTCTAGCCATTTTACTGATTGTACTTGCGGCTTGTATTGTCTTAACTATGATTTTTGGACAAAAGGTAAATGGCTTCAAAGAAAACAAATCCAAATTTTACACATATGTTTTTTCTTTGGCTTTTATTTATTCCATTATTGCTTTTTTAGGATTCAATAAATTATTCATGGACAAAGAGTTACATGAATTTATATTTTATCAGGTTTCTTCATTGGTTTTAGGAATTATTCATTGTCGGCTTTATCGTAGTTATCTTCAAAAATTTAATGATGATAAAAAACTTACCGAATATCTTTTTGCTTTAATTGCGGCTTTGTACAGTTTAATTCCTTTTGGGCTGATTTACACTTTATTGAATGGCTCTCAATTTTTGCCTTTAATGCTGGGGCATTATCTTTTGTTCTTCGTTCCTACTTTGTTTAATGATACTTTTAACCGAGCGATGAGCATTCCGCCAAGGATTTATAAAACTTGGCAGTTTCCACAGAATTACAAACAATTGGCAGGTGTTAGTGATGAAGAAATGCGAGATTTGGTTGTCTTTTCATTTATGATTGACAAAGGTGAATTTTCTGAAAAATATAATGTTTACCGTGCTAAAGGCCCCACAAGGCTCGATTTTGGGCGGCTTTTTTACAATTTTGTACTGGATTATAATGAAAGGCATACCGAGTCCCCTATCGAAATTGAGGGGAAAAACGGACTTTACAACTGGGTGTTTTTTCTACAGCCAAAATGGTATGAAACTACGAAATACATTGACCCAGAACTGACCCTGTATATGAATGGAATAGAAGAAAACAGTGTGGTGTTTTGTGTCCGTTCTGAGCAGCTGGGAGTAGGAAAGGAAACAAAAGAAGAGGAACAGAAAATAGACTTTGAGTTTAATAGTTATAAGGAAAACAAAAGATCTTCTTAAACTACTAAAAAAGAGAATAACTCACAAAAACAATTTCATATTATCATTTATTTTGCCCTCAGTCATTCTCTAAAAAGTATGGGATAGAACTTATAATTTATATAAATAAAAAACAAAAATTACTTACAAAATTGAAATCCAGAAAAAATATATAACCTTTTTCTTATATAAGAAAAGTATCTGTAAAATGTGAAGACGAGGAAATCCCTCTATCCAAATACATAATGGAAGGTGTCTGGGGAGAATCCATAGACGACGCCATAGAAAGGAGAGCTTTAGAAGAAAATAACAACAATGGGGAATAATTATAAAGCCTGCTCTTGTTTCAGCAGGTTTTATAATTATTTATCAAAACATTCTATATTTTTTGTTTTTCCCAGTATAGGTCACCATTTTTCAAGGTGACACTGACAATATCTCCTTCATTAAACTCTCCCACTACGATTTTTTTTGCTAAAGGTCTTCGTAGTTTTCCTCGAATAACACCCTTTAGTGGCCTTGCTCCATATTTTATGTCATAGCCCTCTTCTGAAAGATATTCTTTGGCTTCTTCCGAAATATTTAATGTAATATTTAAATTTTTAACCAAATCCAATAATTCTTTTTTGAGGTGTATTTCAAAAATTTTCAGAGCATTCTCTTTGCTTATCGGTGCAAAAGGAATGATTTCTGTAAGTCTTCCCAAAAACTCTGGGCGGAAAAACCTTGTCATAATCTCTAAAAGATCAGCTGAAGCCGGAATTTTTCCATTGGCAAAAGAATTTACTATAAAATCTGAGCCTATATTAGATGTAAAGAGAATGATAGCATTAGAGAAATCACCTTCTTTGCCAAGTCTGTCATGCAGCTTACCTTCGTCCATTATTTGAAGAAAAACATCAAAAACTGAAGCATGAGCCTTTTCTATTTCATCAAAAAGAACAATGGAATAAGGCCTTTGTCTAATTTTATTAACCAAAAGCCCGCCCTCTTCATAACCCACATAGCCAGGAGGCGCTCCATAGAGCAATGCCGCAGAATGCTCTTCTTTAAATTCTGACATATCAAAGCGGATAATTGCATTTTCATCTTGGAAAAGAAATTCTGCCAAGGATTTTGCCAGTTCTGTTTTCCCTGTTCCTGTTGGTCCTAAAAAGAAAAATGAACCGATGGGTTGTCCTGCTTTGCTCAATCCAGAACGGGACTCTAGAACCGCTCCAGAAATTGTAGCTATAGCATGATCTTGCCCTACCACTCGGCGGGAGAGAACCTGCTCTATTTCATTCAAACGCTGTTTTTCTTCTTCTTGTAGTTTTCCGATAGAAATATTTGTTTTTTGAGAAATCATCAAAGCTAAATCTCTATCAGTAATATCGCTTCGTTTTTCCAAGGCAACAGCCTCTGCCTGCTCTATTCGTTTTCTAGAAAAAGCAAAAATATTTTCAACATCAATAATCTGATTATCAAAAACTTCTGTTTCTTCTTCAGTACTTAATAGGTATTTAGTTTTTTCCACTAAATCCTTTAAAAGCCATAAAGCATGGGTTTTTAACTGTTCCTCTGAATAATTTTTTGTGTTTTGTTCTAGATGTATGATCTGATTCAGAAAATGATTTTTTTCTTTCAAGAAGGACTCACCAGCAGTTTTTAGAGCAGACATTGTGTGGTCTACTAAATCTATTGCCGAAGCAGGAAGACTTTTTTCTTTTATGTACCGCTTAGACAGACGAATTGCCTCTCGGATGCCGCTGTCATCAATATTAATTTGATGGTGGTTTTGATAACTTACCAATGCCTGTTTGAGCATTCTGAAATGAGTTTCATCATCAGCTTCTTCCATTTTGATAATTTCGAACATTCCTGATAGTCCCTGTTCTTTTTCTATCTTTTTGGTATACTCTTCTATTGTAGTGGCGGCAATCAGAGTGAGTCCTTTTGACAATTCACTCTTCAACAGATTGCTAATTCCTGTATCTTGGTGACTGCCCAATAGTGAATGAATATCATCAATAATCAAAACGCTTTTGGGATATAAACGAAGTTCATTGGCAATATTTTTCAGTCGATCTTCTATTTCGCCTTTGTAAGAAGCTCCAGCAATAATTGCTCCTAAATCCAGTTCAAAAACCTCTAAACCACCTAGCAAATCAGGAATTTGATTAAAAACCAATTTTTGGACAAAACCCTCTATCAGTCTAGTCTTCCCAATGCCATGATCTCCTATAATCAATACATTTTGTTTGTGATAGCGACAAAGTATCTCCGTAATGTGATGGAGTTCTGCATCTCTACCAATTAAGAAATTATCTTCTTGATAATGAGTTAAATCATTTTTCTTATTTTGTTTTAATAAATCGTTCTTTTTCTTAATCTCTTCTTTTTTATTGATACAATATTTTTGCAAAAAGCCTTTCTTTAAAGTAGATAAAGATTTTGGTGAAGAATTAGATATGTTGTCAGATAATTCAAATTTTGGCTGATCTTTCAATAGTTCTTCTCTTGTGACAGGAAAGGTTTTCATTTGATCAAAACTAAATGCCGCCCCTGGTGAACTCAATGCTACCATTAGACAAAAAAGCGTAACTTCGTTCTCATTTAGCAATTCACGGATAGCATCTGCTTCAGCAAAGATTTCATCTATAATTTCAGAAGGCTCACAACTGTGTAAATTTGGAGATTTGGGTGATTCTTCTATTCTAACTTCAGCCCATTCTTCCAAAAAAAACACATCAACTCCTAGTTTCTCTAAGTTTTTTAAAAGAGATAAATCTCTATTTAGTATAGCTTTAAGTAAATGCGCCCCAGTATATTGCGCATTCATATTCTCTCGCCCTATTTTCTGAGCAATATCTAGTGCTTTCTGTACTTCAGAATTATATGATGATTTGAAAGTTTCCATATTTTTTGATTTTTAATGCTCCAATTCTTTATTCCAAATTATATAATGAATAGGGTACCATTCCTTGTTTTTCTTCTCATACCAAATGGTTAAATTGTGGGTGGGACTTGTTTCCCAAGTGACTTCTTTTATCAAAATATTTTTATTTTTTATTTTTTCTATTGGATAGAATGCTAACAATTCCACTCGAAATTCTGATATAAGTCCATTATCTTCCCCAAGTATGAAAGTTTCTTGTGAATATGGTAATTCCTTATTTTCTTTAGACAGAGAATCCATCAATTTATCATAAGTGAAATGTTTAATTTTATCATATTCTATATATGTCTGCTTTGCTTTTTTAGCAGTTATATTTTTCATTTTTTTGGAGGTTATAACATTTTTCTTATTGTCATCACATTGTGACAATAAGAAAAGAAAGAACAAAAAAGAGATTTTTTTCATAAGGAATAAATATAGAATTTGGTATCTATTACAGAAGTATTTAATATATTGAGTATGTATTCTAAATGTCTATCTCTTAGTTTATTCCCCACATTCATTATACTATCTTTATCAAATCTAAATTCTAGATTACTATTGTATTCATCTCCTCTCGGATTCTTACTGCCAATACTTCGTAATGCATAAATAGAGTTCCCTATGGTATGTCCAAACTCATGGGCTATAGGAAATTGATATTTATTATTTCCTCTATGAGTTAAGAGAATATCTTTAGTATCTATATTAATTTCTCTTGCATTCCAATGTATATTACTTCTGGGACTTAATGCATCTCTTGCTACTTTTGTAATATTTACATCCCAGTGTGCTTTTTCAATAACCCACTTTATATCAAAATTAATAGTTAAAGCTTTATCTGCAAATTTTTTTGCAAGGTCGGAAGTTCCTCGCGTTCTTATTTTGAACTTGTTTCCCCATATTTTCCAAATAATATCATCAGCCTTTCGATGGAAATCTGTTTTTTGCTGATAAGTCCACTCTGTCGCATCTTTAACAAGCCAATTATATCTCCATCTTTGTCTTACTAAAATAATCCCTCTGTTTTCTTCAAGATAAATATCCATCCTGTCTGTTGTTGCTATTAAAGACATAGTTCTATTCTTTTATATATTCTTTCATTATTTTTTCATCCAAATTCCCCATTTTCTAGTTTTGTAATGGACATTGATATTTTGGATACAATTTTGTGAATTCTTGTTCAAACGAATAGCTGAGATTTTAATTTTATTCCCTGAAATGACTCTGCAAAATTCATCAAATGGCAAAATTTTATTATCATTGATGACTACAGGAATATCATAATTTCCACAAAGATAGTCCTTAAAATCTTCCTTTGTTTTAGATTGATTCGCGACCTGATTTAATAATAATTGAAACTGCTCATTGGAGATTTCCGGAGCTTTTTTAGGCTCAGCAAGTGTATCTTTTTTAGTATTTCCTCGTGGAGAAACAGGAATATTCTCAAGCATATCTACCAATGGATCTTTTTGTGGATTGCCTTTTGGAAGAGAAAAAGAAGCATGGGAACGCTCAAATTCATAAGATTTAAGGTCTATTTTTTGTTTAGCTTTTATGGTTTTAGGCGCTACATAAATAGTTTTTACTGCACGATGTTCTACATCTCCATTTACAATTAAGGTAACTTTTTTCTGTCCAGCTGATTTGAAATGATATGAAACAGACTGCCCTAAAGCATCAGTATCTATACTTTCACCAAAACTCCATTCCCAAGATTGTCCTCCTTCCTTTTCTCCAAGAAAATCAACTTTCTGTCCAACCGTAACGACACTTGGGGCAATAATCCTAGGTAAATATCCTGTGTTTTGGCTGGTTGTTGTGATGTGAATTGATTTTTCATGAACACAATGCCCATTGATTTTCAAGCGAATAATATAATTTCCTGCTTTTTTATACTGGTGCAGGGTTCTCTGACGATAATCAGGAGTTGAACCATCTCCAAAATCCCATTCCCAGCTCTTTGCATTGGGTGTATTGTCATAAAATTCAACAACTTTATCTATTGACATATCCCCTGACACTAGAAATTTGGCACTTTCACAATCTACACGGCGAAAATACTGAACCAATAAAAGTATAATACTAAGCAGCAGAACAATACCCAAACTCAAATAAATACGCCTATCTATCCGAAATAAAAAACCAAAATGCCTTAACATATATCATTTTTAACCTAACAAAAATAATGTTTTTTTGTAAATATAAAAACCATTACTTTTTCTTTATGGTCTTTTCTACCCTGTAGAAGCTGGTTTTGCTGATACCTGCTTGCTTGCAGGTTTTATCGATAGGAATATTTTTGTTTTCATAAAGATGAAAGGCAAAATGATATTTCTCCAAAGTTTCTTTTTTTATTCCTTTGGGTCTTCCGATGAGTTTCTTTCTTCTCC
>CALHQK010000100.1 GCA_938037185.1 uncultured Riemerella sp. | reverse complement strand
GGAGAAGAAAGAAACTCATCGGAAGACCCAAAGGAATAAAAAAAGAAACTTTGGAAAAATATCATTTTGCCTTTCATCTCTATGAAAACAAAAATATTCCTATTGATAAAGCTTGTAGACAAGCAGGTATTAGCAAAACGAGTTTCTACAGGGTAGAAAAGACTTTGAAGAAAGAAAAATAAAATTTTGCATTTTGAAATATGCAAAAATGATTATTAATTGCACATTTATTTGTACAACTAAATATAATATATTCGATAACATTTGTTTTCACAAAATTAATAAAGGCAGAATACTCTGCCTTTATTTTAAAATAATTTCACTTTTTCTAAAAACCAGTAAGATATCTAACTATAATATCTCTTTCAAATGATCTTGGAATTCTATTAATGTTTTATCTCCATATTCCCTTACAAAATCTATAGTATCTCTTTTGTTTTTTTTAAAATCTTCGAATATTTTATTTTTTAAAGGTATTTCTTGCTTTTTTTTATTCTTTCTTATATATTTTTTCCTATTTGTAATGTTTTTATTATTTAAAATATCTCTTGCCACATAGTTAGAAGTAATAAATCTATTATATAATATATAATACTCTCTTTTTTTACTCACTAAAAATTCTGGAACCAATATTATTTTCTTCCCTTCATAACATGGTAAATTAAATTCTTTCTTCTGCCAACTTCCACTAATATCATCAAAATATTCTATGATATATTTTTCTGGTAATGATACTTTATATTTTTTACATTGTTTAATAGTAAACTCTGAAAAAATATCTTTACAAATATTAGATATAATATCGGACATAATATCTGGTCCTATTCCATCTACTAATAATAATACATTGTGAGCTTCATTTGTTATAGTGATGCCGGATTTCACAAATTTATTATTACTGAGTGCCGTATAAATAAATTCTGCTTTATCGTTTCCAACAGCACTTCCCTTGTTCTTACTAGAATACCCTAAATGATATTCATTTGACTCATGTAAATGATATAATAATTCTTTTGCTTTAGCTTTATCACCTTGTTCAACTAATTTATTTAGTTTTTGCATAAATATATTGGTTCTCTTGTATATTCTTTGCGCTATATCATTGTGTCTACTATTTGCCACCTTATATGGACATATAAATACCTCTATATCCCCATTAAGAGGAATGTCTAAATGTTCTGTTTGTTTTTTTATTCCAAAATAATTATTAAACATAAATCTAATTTTTAAAAAGAAGAGCACTTTAAGGCAGCTCTTTTCTCCTATAAACACTTAAAATATTACTTCTTTCTTTTCTCTTTTTGAGACAAAGCACTCCCTGCTACAGATTTAGCAGATTGAGAGTATCTTTTATCTTTAAGAATTTTTGAAGCAATCGTTGCTACTTTTTTACCTGTAACTTTTCTTGCCATACTTAAAAATTTAAATTTGATTACTTTATTACTGTAAGTAATTATAACAGTGAAGATTTCACATGCTTTGAAAGCGTAAAGAAAGAATATATAATATTATAAAAATATTAATAAATATTTTTTATATCTTTGTACCACAAAGCAGGACATTTGGCAATCTTCAGATACCAAATTGTCTCTTAAACTATAATTTTTCAAGAAGTCTTGCCCTAGGAAAGTATAGACTTCTTTTTTTATTTTTTTTATTTCTTTTTTATTACTCTTTTATTTAACTTATATATATATTCTTCATTTGTTCTTTTAATATCAAATATTGTTGTGTCCTTACTTGTATAATCTATACCTATTTCTTGTAACAAAGATTTAGCTAGTATATAATAATACTCTCCTGCTTTTGATATACTAAATGTACTATCATCCGATTCCTGTGTTATTACTATAAAAAAATCTTTGTCTTCATTGAATCCAAATTTAGCATATTTATTTACATCTAGCTTTAACAATTCTGATGCCCCCCTTGAAAATCCCATTTTTCCTGACTTATGAATTGTTATTTTAGCTACAGTATTTATTTCTTTCGGTTTTATAAAGTTTATATTCATTTTGCAAATATATAAATTTGTTTTTCTAATACAAAAAAAATAAATTTCAATCTTATTTATTCTAATTTTTCTTACAATTAAAATTTAATTCTATTTGTTTGTTTATTTGTTTAATTTTATGTGATTTCTTTTTGTTTATTTGTTTGTGTTATTTTAACTTATCTGACATAATAAGGTATAATACTTTATTAAAACAAATATTCTGTTCACAGTAGTTATTTAGGATTAGTAATGTACCCCCTTATCTATAACCAAGCCTTTCACAAGTTTTACAGCTTTAATTATTAAATCAACTTTACTTGTTGGGAAGCTTGATGGTAGAGGAATAGGCATGATAGCATTTCTAATCTTCTGTCTTGGGTCTAATTCTTGTTTTATTGTATTGATGCCTGTATGCTTGTATATTTCCTGTTTTATCTTATTTTTTATCATGCCCTCTACTCGGTGTTGGGCTTCTTTCACTGCCTTGCTCAGTTCATTCCTCTTCTCATACCGCTCCTGCTGGGGTCTTTCATATTCAAATCTTTCATCAAATACCCTCTCCATGCTTTTAAAAAATTCATCTCTGTGAAATCCTATTTTTGCCCCGTTCCCAAGTCTTCCCTCTTTATTATTTGCATTCGGAGACATTGAAACCTTATCCCGTGCATGAACGCTGGTTCTGTCGTGTCTTGATACAATAACATGGGTATGGTAATTCAATCCTCCTTTTACTGCTCCCTCTTTAATCACTTCCCCTGTATGCCTGTCTACTTCTAATTTGCTTTTCAGCAAATTGATTTTGGCTATATCGGGCTTTTCTTTTGCCTCCTCCTCTTTAATTTCTTTTAGGGTTTCCCGATTTCTAAGCACTGCTTTATCGGTATGCTTATAAGTCCGCTCTGTCTCCACCTTAGCAAAATAAAGCAGGTCTTCCCCTGTAATTTTGCGTTTGGTAGTATCAAATCCTTTCTCCTGCCATACCTCATTTTTAATTCTTTCTTTGGCGGAGGCATGCTCCTGTTCTATGGCTTTTTCTTTTGCCTGTTCTAACCGATGTTCTAACTTATATCTTTCTACATAGCCCCTACCCTCTTCTATATGCAGTTCGCTCTGCTTAAAAGAAAATTTTATTGGTTCTTCCAATCCCTCCTGTCTTTGATAAAAGATATACATTTTATCTCCTTTTTCTATTTCTTCTCCCTCCTTTGGCTTAATATCCTTTACCTCCAACCTCTCAAATTCTATCTCCAAAAGTGTTTTCTGCTCCTTATCCCGTTCTACTGCATTTTTTATTATCTGTTCTGCCCTGTATTCCTGCAAAGATACTTTCCCGCCGTCCAACTCTTGGACTTCGGTTTTATTTGCCCAAAAACGAACTTCTTTGCCGTAGTCTTCTGGGGTGGTTGCAATTAAAACAGCATCTGCTCTCCGTTCTACAATCTCGGCTTCTATTTCTTTTCTCTTATCTTTATCCAACAATCCCTGCTCCCTTGCTTCCTGCTCTGCTAACTTACTTTCATAATAAAGTTTATCTACAATAAGGGTGTTTTCAGTAACCAATTTTATTTTTTGCTGTGGAACAAACATGGAAATCTCTTTGCCCCGCTCCTGCTCAATGATAAATTTACTCCCATTTTCTACTTCGGTTGCTTCTTTGATTTTCAGCACCATGTTTTCGGTGCTTTTATGGAGTTTCTTTATTCCCTGCTCTTTTAGATAGGCTTCGTAGCGCTTTTCTACTTCGGGTTGCATTTCTTTTCTCTCTTCAAGATTTGGTAATTTATCTTGGTTAGCATAAATTTCCCTGTCCATAAGCCGAGCATACTCATTCATTACCTCCTTAGTATAGAGTTTCATCTGCATTTTCATCATCTCATCTCTCTGCTCATTATAAAAACTCAGGGCTTCGGGGTTCTCCTTTAATTCTTCATAATTTAGCCCTCTTCTTTCCAACTCCTGTTCTGCTAATTGGAGCATATGTTCCTGCTCCTGCTGGCTCGGGCTGATATTCAACATGTAGAAATTGCTTAATTTATTATTTAGTGTGCCTCTATTGTTGTCTATCTGTGCGGTGGCTACTTCTACACTAATTTTAGAATTAGGGTCGTTTTCATCATAGGGGTTAAAACTTTGGTTAAAGAAATATTCCTCTCTTCCTGCTCCGCTTTCCCTAATCTTCTGATTTTCCTTATCCAAATACTGAAAAATATTGCCCGATGAAACTCCTCCTGTTTTTACATTATGAGAGGTAATATTGGCATACATTATATCACTTCTTTTAGTTCTTTCCACTCCTGTTCTGATAGTTCTACCACTATTCGGGTTTTTGTTCCTGTCATTCCTATTTGTTCAACTTTTGAATTTTCAAAGATTTTAAACAAGGCGTTTTTCTGCTCCTCGTATCTACGATACAATTCCATCGATTCTTGGTTGCATTTCTCTAATTTTTCAGCCAGTTCTTTCTCCTTAGCACTTTCTGTTTTAGGTTCAGTAAGGTAAGATTTAGGGGTCATGTCGATTTTTGGTTTTTCTACTTTTTCCGTTATTTTTTTATCTTTTCCTAAATCTAAATTTTGGCTCAAATCATAGATTTGTTTCTGCATAGGAACAAGATGGTCTTTAGTAATCCCACCTACCCACTTGCGCAAAGTCGTGTTATCATTCGTTAATTTTTTTTGCATTTCTGCAAGTTCCGCTTTTAACCTAAGCTCTAATTGTATAAATCTATTTTGAAATTCTCCTGCATAATCTTCCTTTGGATTTATGTTATTTTTTATAGAAAAAACAGACAGCAAATGAACGCATAAATTATAAGTAGGAATATCGTATTTCTTCTTAATTGTATCCAATAATATCTTCGTTTCCTTAGAAAGCAAAATTGTGGTATTTGACATAAAATATAGTTTTTAATATAGAGCAAATATATTACTTTATAATTTGATATTCAAATATTTAATTTAAAAATTATCTTTAAAAATATATCTAAAATATAGAATTTCTATATAAGTCTATTTTTTAGGTTTTATAATACATTGATAACCAACTAACTAACGAATTACGATTTTTAAATCGGAAGTCCCTCTTGCTTCAAAATTTTTTCGTCTGGCAGACAGAAAAAATCCTTAACGAAAATTTCATTTTCTACGAAAATGTCCATTGAGAAAAACGCACAAAAATGAAACACCATTATTCAAAAAATAGAGTTTTTTTGGGAAAACTAAATAAATAAAGTGTGTTGCTTTTACGGAATTTTAAAATACTATATTTGAATTAAATCAGTTATTTAATTTATTTATCTTGTTTATTATTTCTTCTATCAGATTTTTATAGTCCTCACTTGCACGACAATTGGGAGCTACTTGGAAGATAGTTTTTCCTTCTTTTTTAGCGTTTTCTACATTTACATCTTGTCTAATAAAAGTATTAAAGAAATATCCTTTTGCTTGTTCCACTGCCAACTCCCTATATTCTCTAAAATTTCTTGTGTTAGTAAGAACTTTATTAAAGAAAAAGCCTAAAAACTCTAGTTTTGGATTGTATTTATTTTTGATATTTACTAAACTTGGCAACAATTCCTTGATCCCTTCAATGGAATACTCTTCTGCTTCAATAGGAGAAAGCACATAATCTGATGAAGCTAAAGCCATCTCTCCAAGTCCCAAATCTCCAGTCAAAGGGCGGGGTGGACAATCAATAATAATATAATCAAAGGCTAATTTTTCTCCCAAAATATTAAGCATTTCTCTTAAAATATTTCTATCTCTTTTTGATTTTTCAATATTTCTATCTCCAGCTAAAATGAAAAGGTTTTCACCCTTCTGAACCATTCTAAACTCACCCGTTTTTTCCAAAAGGTTTTTAATCGTGTATGAATAGTCTTTTGGAATTTTGTATCCAATGGATAAATTTCTTTGTGCATCAAAATCAATCAAAAGAACTTTTTTCTTTTTCTCTGCTAGAGCTGCTCCAAGATGTATCGTTGTCGTTGTTTTTCCAACTCCTCCTTTTTCTGTAATGATAGAAATAACTTTTGTTTTCATTCTTAATATTTACCACAAAAATATAAAATAAATCAGTTATAACCAATAATTATTTGATTTATCTTATTTATTTTATTATTAAAAATGAAATTATTATCTAAAAAGTATCATTTGATAATACTGGAAGTAATGAATTTTGTAACATTTATGTTATTTCTTATTAAGAATGAGAAAATTTCTTAAAAACAGCATTTTTTTAGGGTAATAAGTGCTTAACTACATCCTATTAGCACAATAAATACACTAAAAAATGAGAAAAACACACCTCATTCTCACAATACAAAAATTAGTTTGCTGTATATCAGTAGTTTAAATGCTGAAAAATTACTTTTTTTCTCACAAAGTAAGGTTGGAGGACAGCGCCGCCTTAACTAATTCTACAATTGCAGTTTATATTTTTTACGAAATATGTAGGAACAATATAAAATAAATACATTAATAAGGTTATTTAACTGATTAAAAGAAAGAAAGAAGAAATCATTTTTGGACTTATTTATTTATATTTATTAACAAGGCATATTTATTCTTTTTATTATATAATATTTATTTATTTATTCTTTTTATTATATTTATATGACTATCATAATCGAATGAAAATCAATATTTTATGTGTGTTTTTTTCTTACAAACCCCTACTTATTTCTTACAAACCCCGATTTGACTTCTTACAAACCCCTACTTGTTTCTTACAAACCCCGATTTATAAAATTGTGTTCTTAGATTTATTTAGAATTTATGTATCTGTATATCAGCTTGTTGATTTTTAATTGTTGTGTTTTATTTTTATTTATTCACATTTATTATTATTGTTTTTACTAATTAGCTTGGATAATGTAAGAAGGTGTTTTTTTTTCTATTTTTATTATTTATAATTTGATATGGTTTTTATTTAAATTGGATAATGTAAGAAGATCTTTGTTTTGAATATCACTTTATTTTACCTATATTTTTTTAGGTTTTTTTCTTCTTACAAACCCCGAGTTTCATTCTACACCTTTTAGTATATTCATTACAGCCTCTATGTATGCATCATTTTTTAAATCCTTGCTTATTTTTCTCTTCAGAAGACTTGAGGTTTTTTCATATCCTAGTGCTTTATAAATGTTTTCTATTTTTTTCTTGTTTTCAGGAGATAGTTCTCTTACACTATAAATGTGATATAAGGCTCTTTGCCGCTTCAAAGCTTCCAAATCTTCTATTTCTTCGACTTTCCCGATAGCCTCTTTTTTATAATATAATTGAAACTTTATATTTTTGTTTTCAAATGAATAATTGAATCCATAGGCATAATTTCCACTATTAATTTCTGCTCGAATTCTTTTCAGATATTCATCAATTTTAGAAGGATAGCTACTAGTAAGATTCATTTCTTCCACAAATTTTTGAATACTTATTGTTGTTCCATTGTACGGGATGAATTTAGATAACCAGAAAATGAAAGATAGCGTTTTTGCACTTTTCAAATTCATTACAAAATCATTTTCTAATTTTAAAAATTTACTCATGTCCAATAAGCTTTCCATTGTTTTTTTATGCATATTGAACTGAATATATTGTTTATTTTTATTCCATTTTACCGCTTCTATGAAAGGTACCAGCTCCACATCCCCTGTTTCTACATCATTGATGATTTGCCAGTTAAGGTTTGATAAATAGATAAATGCCTCGAAAAGCTCTCTGTTTTTTATGTCTTTATCAAGCTTTATCGATTTGAAATTCACTGTAAACCTAGCTCTTGTGTTTTCTGCCCAGTCCTGAAAAATATCCTCAAAAGTCATTTGCTTAACAGGAGTTTCTACAATGATTCCAGGTAAAGGAGCTTCTTTGATATACTTCTGCTGCTCATCTTTGACAGCACTGAGAATTACATTGATTATTTTGGTAGGCAAGAGAGTCAAATCCTTTTTTCTCATGAAACTATAAAGTCTCTCTGTATAAAGGATTGTACGAATATTTGGATTATCCTTAAATTCTTGGATAATATCATAATTAATTTCTTCAATTTTTGTTTTTAAAATCTCTCTTTTTCCCATGGAAATTTTATATATTTGTATTGCAAAAATGATTTCTACGAAATCTTAATTAAACCGCCAATCTATTTGATTTGTGCGGTTTTTTTATGGATAATCTTGTTCTGGCTCTGTTCCTGGTATGCTCTCTGTTATCACTTTCTCTTTTAAGAAGAACATCTTTTCACTTAATGTTATTTCTAAGATGAAAGATTTTTGTTTTTCTTTCTGGTAATAAGCCAGTAATTCTTTCTTAGATTCAATCAATATCTTATCAAAAAGCCATTCTGGAATTGTAATAAGAAGGGAGTTCCTTTTGATAATTGTCTTATTAGCAACAAACATATTTCTTATAATCTCATTGCCATTTCTTTCATATATCATTGGAATAAAAACACCTGTTCTTTTTTCATTATCCATGGTGGCCGTAAAAATGGTGACAGCCCATTGTTCCTTTCCTATAATAGAGTTTTTATATTTTCCAATAATTTCTTTATTCTCCTTTCGCCTCACAGAGTATGAAACCCATCTATCAGGACTTTCAAACTTTTCGCATAAAAATCGATGAAATTTTTTTAGCCCTGTATTAATGTTATGATATATGACTACCCTGCCATTGGATAACTTCACAGCAGCTTCATATCTGTGATATGCTGAACTCATTTTGAAAGATTATATTTCTCCTCTAAAACATTCATTACTTCTTCAAAAAATTTCATTCGCGTATAACCTATATCTCCCTGAACATATGCTTTATATGCCAAAAAATCTTTAATGTAATCAACGGTTTCTTTACTCAGCATGATGGAAGTATCTTTGCTCTTATGTTTTACCTCTCTTCCACGACGACCACTAACCAGTTTTGTGGGAGTTTCGCCACGAGGAATATCGTATTTTGACTGCAAAATTTCTACTGCTTCTTCTATCGCAGATGTGTTGTTATAAGAACGATCTCCTAGTTCTACTACTTTGTATCTTCTAAGATTAATCAATCTATCCCAATCCTTTTCATACATACGGCTACTATAGCGCACTAATCCCGTTTCTTCTTGTTTTAATAAAACATCTAATCCAAATATATTATCAGACATATTAGTTATTTATTACTTGTTTTGCCAAAAATAAAAATTTTTCCAAACATAACAAATAAATTAGTTATTTATTTTAATTATCTCAATTAAAAAATAAATTATTTAAAATAAATAGGTTAAATAATTTATATATAGACTTTAAATTATAATATCCCTTAAATGATATATATTCTATATTTTGATTATTCTTTGTTTTTGCACTTGTTTTTCTAAACACAATATTAAAAACATGATAAAAATCATATTGCGCAAGAATATAAAAGCAAATAATTTTGCAATTGTTAAAGTTTCTTAAAAAGATGATAAGGCATAGTTTATTATTGATTTTGGTTTCTGGACTGTCCAAGGGGCAGTATTCGGAGAATATAACCTATGGTCTGAAACTTGGTGCACTGCATTCCCGCATTACGAATCTCCCAGAGATGCTTATTGGTAGGGAAAACAACCGGCAGCAGTTTGATATAAATGGTAAGGGCGTTTTCGGGGTGGAAGGCGGCCTTTTTTTTAACTATAAATTTCCAGACACCCGCGTGGCGATACAGCCAGAGCTTCTCTATCGTTATTCAGGAGCGGAAGTAAATTACAATAACGAAACCACAGGCAGCAGTTACAAGTTAGGACTAAGGTATTCCTATTTAATGCTTGGCGGAATTTATAAAGTGTACCCCTATGCAGGATTAAATATTGGCATTGGGGCTTATTATTCTAAGATACTTACTCCGCATGGTGTAAGCTATGAGTCTAATGACCGCGGAGGGTTGTATGATGCCAGCCACCGTCAGTTCTATAGAGAAGGAATTGTGGGGAAAGATGATTTCAGTTTGAGTTTCTCTCTGGGGTATGAACTTGAGGATAATTTCCATTTTGATTTAAGATACTATCTTGGTGTGGGAGATATGATAGGAAATAGAGCGACTTCTTTTCAATTTTTGGAAAATACTAATCGCAACTCTTATCTAAGTCTCTCCGTAGGATATAGTTTTCATAATTGGTAGAAGGAATGAGAAAAATAGGATTTTTGTTTTTGTTGTTTTCTGTTTCGGCAGTATACGGGCAGCGCTCAGAGCGGGAGATTACTTATGGAATATTTGCTGGAGGCAGTTATTCTAAAATGGGCAATATTGCTAGGGTACTTATCCCAGATAACATGTATACAGGCTATACTACAAAAGAAGTTTACAAAGTGGGGTATGGAGGAGGAGTATTTTTAAACTGGAAATTCCCCGAAAAGAGAATCAGCTTCCAGCCGGAACTCTACTATTCCTACCAGCCTTCGCAGTTTGAATATACCGATATCAACGGACTAAACTATACCCTTAAATTTCCTTATCACAGCCTTAATGCAGGGTTTATGGTAAAGTTTTACTTTACAGAAGGTTTTTATGCAGGAGCAGGTCCTTATTTTAACTTTAATTTAGATAAAGATGCTTTAGAATACCGCTCCAACGGCTCAGAGATGTCCAGAAGGTCGGGTGTTTATTTTGAGCCTGATGCTGTAGTACAGAATGTTTTAAAACAGTCATTGGAAGCGAAAGACTATTTCCATTTAGGTATGGGGGTTGGTTATGAATTTGAAAATAAGTTGAATATAGGCATTCGTTATCATCTAGGGCTATCAGATGCTTTGGAAACTCAGCAGAATGGACACCGCTATCGAGAGCAGAACAATAAGGTCAATACCTTTTTTCTCAATATCGGTTACCGCTTTACTTTTGACGGATACAATAATTTTTAAAATATACGAAAAATATGAGGAAACTTTATTTTTCACTAGGAGTTTTACTTTCCTTTTATAAGGTTTATGCACAAGAAAAATATCCTTCAGGAGTTCCCACTCCGCTCTACTGGATAAAAACCGAAAAGGAAAAAGGAAAAACACAGGTAAAAGAAAAAATAAAAGGACAGGAAATTCATTTTGATAAAGCAGAAGGGCTTAGCATCAATGGAAATCCTGTTTTTTACATCAAAGAAGGAAAAACAATTTCTCTGCCTTTAGAAAAATCTGCAGCAGAACATTACTCACTTTTTGTAGTTTATAAAGGAGAAAAAAACGAGGGAGAATACCCCCTATGGTCTCTTTTAAATACATCTGCAACTCAGTATAAACTAGTAGCTACCAACCGTCGTTTTGCTGATATGGAAAAAACTCTGTACAGCAGCTATCCACAGGGAAATAATAGAGACAAGGTAAAAATTCATTATTACCAGCATTATAAAAATCTAGAGTCCAAGGAAAATAATACCCCAAATAAATCTTCTCAGTACGAACTTCATTTAGCAGGTAAAATAGCTCATCTGCCACTTGAAGAATTTTCTGGATATATTGGAGAAATTTTACTTTATGACCGAGTGCTTTCCCCTATGGAAATGCAGCAGGTAGCATCTTATTTATCCATTAAATATGGTGTTTCTCTCAGCCAGACAGAATATAAAAATTACTATAACAGCAGGGGAGAGAAAATATGGGATTATACTGAGCATAAGGAATTTAATCAAAATATTACTGCTGTAGGAAAAGATAAAGAGGGAGAAATCTCCCAGATGGCCAGTAGAAATTCTAATGATGAGCAGATGATTACCGTAGGGCTCACTGCAAAAAATGGCAAGGAAATTCCAGATGGTTATTTTGTTTTCTGGAGTGATAATGGTAAAGAATTAGAACTAAAAAAACAAAAAGAAGGTCAGCCCAGAGGACTCTCCAGAGTCTGGTTAATGGATTATCATAAACATTCTGATGTAGAACTGCATTGGAAGGCTGACCCTAGAGTCCTGCCTCCTCTTTCAAGTGATGAAGAAGCAAAGTCTAGTGAGAAAAATGATTACTATTGGCTGGTCACAGATTCTTCTAAGGAGCGGTTATTTCATCCTACTTCAACAAAATATCATAAATTAGGAAAAGTTTCCTCCCAAAAGCCATTTATTTTTAATAATTGGGAAGATTCCGCCAATGGACAGACTGCTTATAGTATCTGGATGGCACCAGAGATGTTTTCTCATCTAGATATAGAAGCCTCCAAATGCAGGGAAAGCCTCTCTGGAAAAGTGAGATTTAATATTGTGGGTGGACAGGCTCCTTATCATGTAACCCTTCATAGAGAAGAAACTCCTTCCTATCAGCAAAGTATGAACTTAAGCTCTGAAGAGCTTAATCAAAAGGCTCTGCGCCTTTCTTCAGGAAAGTATTTATACAACATTTCTGATGCTTATGGAAGGACTTACAAGGATAGCTTTTATCTCTCTGACGGAGATGCTCCACTACCAAATCTCAATTCAGAATATATCATCGCTAAAAAACCACTGCTACTGTCTCCAGAAGAAAGCTTGCCTAAAGGGAGCTATGCCTATCAGTGGTACCAGAACGGTCGTCTAGTTTCAGAAAACAAAAATTATCTCCTCAGCCAGGCAGGTGACTATGAGCTTAGAATCAAAAACGAGCATGGCTGTAAATCTGTTTCTAAATTCAAGACTTATGTAGAAAATGAAATTGCGGATTCGCAGATTCTGCTCTATCCTAATCCTGCTCCAGGAGGAAAATTTACGCTTCAGGCAGCCTTCCCTAAAACCACCAGCGGACAGGTCAGCATTTATACCATGGAGGGAAGGCTCATGCAGTCACAGAATTTCTATAATCTATCTCAGTATGAATATCATGGAAATATTGGTGTTTCAGGGGTATATATCATCCAAATTAAAACACTATTGGGGGAAAACAGTTTAAAACTTATTGTTCATTAATTGTATCAACATGAGAAAAAAATACTTCTATCATATATTTTTATTTTTAGGGATAAGTGCCAGCTTAGGAGCTGTAACCTATGTTTCAAGGCATTTAGACTTTTTCAGCACTAAAGAAATAGAAAACAAAAATAAACCCGATACTACAGAAGAGCATCCTAATTTATCTGGTAAGCTTCTTACTCCTTCCTCTGCAGCGGTCATCAGTCAGAAGGGATTTTGGGCTGAATTTCCAGAAGGAAGTGTCTCTAAGGCACTAAGGGTATCTGTTTCTGCCCTAAATAAAAGAAATCTTCCTGCCCTAGGAAGCAACATAATTAATCTAACAAAAAATGCGGAGGGCTATCGTATGCGGCCTGGGGGAATTTTATTTGAAAAGGAAATTTCTATTGAAATTGCTTATGACAAAACTAAAATCCCAGAAGGATATACTGAAAAAGACATTTCCATTTTCTTCTACGACAGAGCTAAAAAGCTATGGCAGAAACTTCCACAGTCAGAAGTAAAATCTCATTTAGCAGAGAGTGTCAGCGGGAAAACTAGGGAATCCTCAGACTTTATTGCCGGAATTATCAAACTTCCTGAAAGTCCCGATACTTCAGGTTTTACTCCTACCAGCATCAGCGGACTCAAAGCTGCAAGCCCTTTTGTTGGAGTACAGTCAGTTTCTCCACCTTCAGCAAGTCCTGACGGCTCGGCTTCAACCTCTTTTTCTATAGATCTTCCAGCTGGAAGAGCGGGTATGCAGCCAGGGCTGAGTATACAATACAGCAGTGATGGCGGTCAAAGCTGGCTGGGAACAGGATGGAATTTAACTCTTCCTTCTCTAAGTATTGATACCCGTTGGGGAGCACCTCGTTATGATGCTCAATATGAGACAGAATCTTATATTTTATCAGGAGAAGAACTTCTACCTAACACTCACAGAAATGAGTGGGAAAACAGAACTACAAACAAGCGTTTTTACCCAAGAAGGGAAGGGGGCTTTAACCAAATCATTAGAAAAGGAAACCATCCTAATAATTATCATTGGATGGTAAAATCTAAAAGCGGGGTTACTTTTTACTATGGGGGAGATGAAAACAGTATAGCTGCTTCTTCTGTGCTTGCAGATCCTCAGGGTAATATAGGACACTGGGCGATTTCTTCTCAGAAAGACCTGAAAGGAAACAGTATCCACTATGAATATGTAAAAGATGGAGGGGTTCTCTACCCTAAAAGTATTTATTATACTGGAAAAAACAACACCAAAGGAGCTTACTCTGTACATTTTATTACAGACAAGGACTTGGGAGAAAACCTAAGAAATGATGTTCAAATTTCTGCAAGACTTGGTTTTAAACAACAGCACGACAGGCTTCTTCGAAAAATAGAAATAAAGTACTCTGGACAAATGGTTCGCTCTTATGAGTTGGTCTACAGAGAGGGCGCCTTCAAAAAAACATTACTGAAAGAAATCCGCAGTTATGATACCGAAGGGCAGCTTTTCTATACTAACAAAATGGATTATTATGATGATGTCCATGATAGTAATGGCAATTATATTCCTTTTGGAGCTTTTAAAACTTGGCAAGTTCCATCTGATAACATTGCTTATACGATTCTGGGACGAGATGGTTTTTCTGGTAAACCTACTCTGGTAGGAACTTCTAACTCCGAAAGTGGAGGGGTAAACTTCCGAGTAGGAGTAGGAATCACAGGAATTGGTAAGTTTAATAACAGCACCATAGGAGGCGGTGGTGGAAGCAACTGGGGAAGTACCCGCTCCAAAGTTCTCTTTCAGGATATAGATGGAGATAACCTTCCTGATAAAATTTATCTTGATGGCAGCAGTGTTTATTATCGAAAAAACCTTGCCGCTTTAGGAACAGAAGGTTTTGGACCAGTCGTCCCTATTAATCTTTCTAGTTTAGGAAGAACGAAGTCTAATTCGTATAATTTTGGGGTAGATTTAATGATTAATCTTAACGATAAAGTCGGTTTTCCTATTGGTTATAACAAACAGGTATCTAAGAATATCACTGAAAGTTATTTCATGGACTTCAATGGAGATGGGCTGGTAGATTTTGCCAATAGAGGAACGATATACTATAACCGTCTGGTAAATGGAGTACCAACTTTCTCACCAAGTAGTACAGGTACACCTTCTCCTATTCTCAACACAGGAACCCTTAGTATCTCAGGAACCACGGGAATTACCCGAGAGGAATTGGAAAGAAACAATCCGCTTCATGATGTGGTAAGAACCTGGAAAGCTCCAGTGGCAGGAAGAATTTCTATTTCCCATACCTACAAATTGATAGAAGATTTATCCCCTGAAAGGGCAGAATATACTAAAAACGACGGCACTCCAAAAGCAGATGGGGTAAAGCTTTATTTTCAGCATAAAGGAAATCTTGTTTGGCAGGAAGATATTACTGCTGATGATTATGCCTTGAAATCCAAAACCGAAGAACTCAATGTACAGAAAGGAGATGTGCTTTACTTCAGAGTAAGCTCTAAGGAAGATGGAAACTATGATAAAACTCTTTGGAAACCAGAGATTACTTACATTCATCATGTTGCAGCACAGGATGAAAACAACCTTGATTTAAAGAAATATACCATAGAGGATATTCTCTTTTCTTCTGAGCAGATGTATGCTTTTCCAAGCAATACTCGTCCTACATTAAGAGGTAACTTTGTAAAAGGGGCTACTACAGATGGTATTAAATTAAAATTTTATAAGATAGACCTTACTCATGGCAGTAAAACTCTTGTTCATGAGCAGTATTTCAGTGAAGCTGCTGCTACCTATGATTTGTCTTTAATCCCGCTGGGCAGTTTCCAGCAGGCTGAAGCACTGAAAGTAGAAATAGAAAGTGAAACAGAAATTAACTGGAGAAATATAGACTTTAGACCTAGTATAGAATATGTAGACGGAGAGGGAAGAAATGTCAGCCATCCGATTAGTGCAGATTTTAAAATCTATGAGAAGCTTGATAACTTCTATACTCCACGCTATATGATGCCTTTACAAAAAGGAAAGCTAAGGCTTCATCTTCATCCTACAACACCTCTCCCTCCTGCTCCAGGAACCCCGCCAAACAACGGAGATATCCTTCTAACAGCAAAGCAGGAAGGAAAAGTAGTAGCGCATAAACGCTACAAGGTAGTGAATGGGATACTAAGTCTGAATCCAAAACCTTCTGATATAGTATCTGATTCTGTGGTATTAGGAAAAGAAGTTTTTCTAGAAGCTAATGTTTCCAATAAAAAAATGAAAGAATTCCTTGATGACCATCATTTTGAAATTAAAGCTCAAATTAAGGATTCTATAAGACTGGCGAAGACAGACCCTCGATATACTCCTACTCATCGTCATCATATTGCTACCTCCATTCAGCAACACAAAGATTATGGGGTTTATATTCCTTTTGAGGAACCTCATAGCGAGGTGAAATTTGGTAAAACCTTCAGAGGATGGGGAAGTTTTGTGCTTAATGGAACTAAAGCTTCCGGCACCATAGACCAAAATCTGCTGGTAGAAAACTATGGAAATTATGACAGCTCTAATCTTCCTGATGTAGACCCAAATCATCATGATGGAAGTATTGCCCGACCAGAGATGGAGGCCTCTAATCATTATTTCATTAGGACAAAAGGAAATACTCCTATTTCAAGATTTACAGGATTAGAAGATGATATTTATATCAGCAGAGAGGAGTTTTCTCCTTCCAGATTAGGGGAAAATGATATTATTCAGTATTTAGACACTTCACTTCCTGTGCTTTCAGGAGGAAGCGGCAGAGCCTTAAACATGGTTAATGAAAGCCGAAGCCAAGTGTTCTCTTTAGGAGTTGGATTTGGAGGTTTTGGGCTAGGTGGTTCCAGCGGTTCTGGAGATACCTACATCAAAGAGACCATGGCGGATTTTAATGGTGACCGTTTCCCAGATTTTATCCGTGGAGGCTTTGTGCAGTATACCACCCCGAGAGGAGGTATCTCAGGACAAACAACTGGAATAGGAGATTTTACGCATTCTAAATCTTCTAACCGAGGAGGGTCTATCAATGGAACCTATGTTCATCCTTTAGCTAAATCGTCTGCTTCTAAAAATACAGAGAAATCTACCCAACAGCAGCAAAATACTGCTACCCAAGGAGCACAAGATGCTGATAAGGCAAAAGCAACGCTGGGGCTCAGCGGAGGCATCTCTTCTGGAGAAGACCATGCAGAGCATACCTATACCGATATTAATGGAGACGGGCTGGCAGACAGAGTAACGAGTAGTTATGTTTCCTACAATACGGGATATGGCTTCTGGAGTCCAGAGCCATGGAATTTTGGAGAACTCAATAAAGGAGAAAGTACAGATACCAGCGGCGGTCCAAGTCTTGGATATTCTAAACAATCAGGATCCTTTACTGGAGGATACAGCTACGGAAAATCCATCACTGATATGAAAACTCAGCTGCTGGATATGACCGGTGATGGACTGGCAGATAAAGTAATCTACCAAGACCATGGAACTCTTGTTTATCCTAACCTTGGAAACCGATGGGATACCACTCCTCTGTTCATACCTAGAACAGCAGGAAGACCTGTAGGAAGAAATGTCTCCATAAGTCATGGAGGGGGTGTAAATATTTCTATTGACCCGCCACCTATACTATTTATGCGTCTCAGTTTTAAAGGAGGAGGCTCCTATGGAACCAATACTAACCGTGTAGAGGCTACTTTCCTTGATGTAGATGGTGATGGCAACTTAGATTATGTACTCTCTGAAGATGAAAATGACCTGAGAGTAGCCTATTCTAATATCCTCAGAACCAATATGCTGAAGAGGGTAGAAGCAGCAACAGGAAGCTGGTTTGAAATAGATTATGAGCGTAAAATGCCAACTTATGAAAACCCTAACAGCCAGTGGGTACTCAAAGAAGTAAAGGTATTTGATGGCTATACTGGTGATGGAGAAGATTACACTATCTCAAGATTTGAATACAACAAACCTTACTATGACCGAAGAGAGCGCAGTTTCTATGGTTATGGCGAGGTAAAGCAGATGCAGATCAATCCACAAGATGGTACAGTGCTGAGAACCAGCGTTCAGGAATATTATAATGAAGACTTTTTTAGAAAATCTCAGCTTAAGAAAAGTACAACCTTTGATAAAAATGGAGCGAAACTCAGCGAAAGCAGTGTAACTTACCACATCGCAGATGCACAAAGCGGGGCGGTAATCCCGTCAAACCAACTTTCTCTTCCGCAGATGGATACAAAATCTGTATTCATCGCACCAAAAGAAGAGAGAGAAAGAGTATATGAGCAGAGTGATTACCTAGAAAAGAAAACGGAGAAACACTATGACCGAGTAGGAAATATCGTTAAGTACATAGACCATGGAGCAGGAAAACCTTCTGATAAGATAGAAGCTGATATCCGCTATTATGAAAGTGCAGCCCCTTATTTCGGGGGTATTGCCCAAAGTATTATCGTAAAAGATGCTAATGGAGAAGTAAGAAAACGGGAAGCAGACATCCACCCGCAGACCGCAGAAGTCATAAAAATACGCCAGTTCTCTGGAGCAGGAATCTATACAGAGACACTGCTTTCTTATGATGAATACGGCAACCTGATACAGGTAACTGGTGCAGAGAATGAGAAAGGACAACGCTCACAGCTCAGCTATCAGTACAACCCTGAAACTCACAGCCATATTACCAAGATTAAAGATCATTTTGGGTATGAAAATACCATGGAGTATGACTACCGCTTTGGAGCACCAGTAAAAACTACTGACCGAAACGGGGAAAGTATGCTCTATACGCTGGATGCCAAGGGAAGAACCATCAGTATCTTAGGACCTAAAGAAGCCAAAGCTGGAAAACCCTACACCATCCGCTATGAGTATCCGAACCTTAATCAGCCCCGTCCTGCTGGACAGCTGCCTTATGCACTGACCAGAAACTACGACCCTGAACATAACCGAGATATAGAAACCTATACCTATGCTGACGGGCTGGGAAGAGCGGTGCAGGTGAAAAAGACCGCAAGTATCTTCAGGGGAAGAGGACTTGCTGATGAAGAAAAACACATCATCTCTGGAAAACAGATCTATGATGCCTTAGGAAGGGTAGTAGAGACTTATTATCCATTCACTGCATCGGTGCAGAACCAGCTGGTGCCCGCACCAAGCAGCAGCATCCCGCCGACTAAAACCCTTTATGATGAGAAAGACCGACCGGTAGAGCAGATTCTGCCTGATGGTTCCAGCGTGAAAACAGCTTATAAAATCACCCATCACAAGGGGGAAAATACCCTGCACACCACACAGACTGATGCGCTCAATAGACAAAGCCATACCTATACCGATGCGCAGGGAAGAGTGCTGACCCAAGTGCAGCCTGACGGCACAGAGACCCATTTTGAATACAGTGCCATAGGAGAGCTTACCAAGGTAACTGACGCACAGGGACACCAGACCCTGAGTGAGTATGACCTCTTAGGAAGAAGAACCAAATTAGTACATCCTGATGCAGGAACGACTATTTTAGTCTATGACAAGGCAGGAAATCTCATCAAGAGACAAACCAGCCAGATACGCGGAGAAATGCCTGATGGCTACATCACCTACCACTATGACTACAACCGCCTGCAGGAGATAAAATACCCAAAATACCCTGAAAACAGTGTCCGCTACCACTATGGTGCACAGAGTGAGCAGGCAGGAAGAAGAGGAAGACTCTGGCTGGTAGAAGATGCGAGTGGAGGAACAGAATACTTCTACGGAGATATGGGCGAGGTGACTAAGGAAATCCGAAGTCTGCGTATAAAGCCCGTAGAAGTGCAGACCTATGTAACCCAGTATGAATACGACAGCTGGAACCGTATCCAAAAGCTGGTTTATCCTGATGGGGAAAGACTGGACTTTGGGTATAATATTGCGGGGAACTTAACGAGCCTGAAAGGCTATAAAGCTCCCGAAGGCACAGCACCAAGTGAGGAGCATGCCTACACCTACCTGAAACAGCAGGGCTATGATGAGTTTGAGCAGAAAGTATACCGTCTCTACGGAAACGATACCGAGACCCGCTACCACTACGACCCTGTGATGCGCCGTCTGGAACAGCTCAAGGCCGAAAGTCTTGCTCCAGCAGGAGGCGGGGGAAGTTTCCTTATCCAGAACAACCGTTATGCGTATGATTTGGTAGGGAACATCCTCAAGGTGGAGAACCAGCTCCCGATTATCCGCAATGCACTGGGCGGGGCTTCCAGCTATGAATATCAGTATGATAATCTCAACCGGCTGACCCTCGCCAAAGGAAACTACACCGGAGAGCTCACCAGCGCCAGCTATGAGCTGAAAATGAGTTATAATAATCTTAACTCCATCACAAAGAAAGAACTAAACCACCTCTCCGGCGGGGTGCAGAAGGGCTATACGCTGGACTACAGCTACAACAACCCTGCCCACCCTCACGCTCCAAGTGAAATCATGGAGATGGGCAAACCTAAAGCCCGAACTTACCAGTATGACGGCAACGGCAACCCTGTCTACTACGAGGAATCTAAGAGCTTCCGTTCTATGGTTTGGGACGAGGAAAACAGACTGAGAGGCATTAATGATAATGGAAAACTGCATCTCTACACTTACGACCACACGGGCGAAAGAGCCGTGAAAAGCAGTGGGGAGAGCAGTACGGTGGTGACTAACGGGCTGACATCGGCAGTCATCACTCACATGGACGACTATACCGCCTATGTAAACCCTTATTTCGTGGTGCAGAAAGGGAAATTTACCAAGCATTATTTTGAGGGAAGCAGTAGGATAGTAAGTAAGCTGGGTGAAGGGACTTTTGTGCATAAAAACACGGGCATCATGGCGGGAGGAATAGACTACATCCGCCAAAACGCCCAGATGCAGGAGGCAAGGGACAATTATATTCGTGGACTGAAAGTCCCGCCTGGTCCGCCGACACAACATGGCATCTACGCCAGCCCAGAATGGACAGGACAGCCTTACCCGAGCCTTGGATGGCAGAATATCCGCCAAGACCAAGAACCGCCAGAAGGCTGGCCAAGACCACCGAAGTTCAATGAGCCGGGAGATGTGCCAGGTCCTCCTGTGCAGTACGGAGACCCGATTACGCCGCAGACCGTAAAAGCAGGGTATGGCTTCGTGGACAATGGAATAAGAGAAAAGAATTTGTATTTTTACCACCCAGACCATCTGGGGTCAAGCAGTTACATTACGGATAGAGAGGGAAGAATAACCCAGCACACGGAGTATATAGCTTTTGGAGAAGTGTTATTTGAGGAACATTCTACAAGCAAGACTATGCCGTATTTGTTTAATGGGAAGGAGCTGGATACAGAGACGGGGCTTTACTACTACGGAGCGAGATACTATGACCCGAGAGTAAGTCTGTGGCTGAATGTAGACCCGCTGACAGAGAAGACCATGACACCGTATGCATACACAAATAATAACCCGATAAATCTCATAGACCCTACGGGGATGGAGAGCGAAACAGCAACAAAACCATCACCGGTAGAAATGGCTGCCATGGCAGCATATGTTTATGGAGATCTTGACTCATCTACATTGCAAGGAGGGTGGTGGTTTTCTAAGAAGAAATTAAATATTAAACTAGAAGATAAAAGTAGTGGCTTTAAGTCTATGCTATTTGAAAGAAAAAAAGCAGATGGAACTATGGAATATGCCTATGTTACAGCTGGGACAGAGGACCTAATAAAAGATGGCAGTGCAGACATAAAGCAAATTTTTGGAGTTTCAAGACAATATGAAATATCTGTAGCAAATGCAAAAGAGATAGTCAAACAATTAGGTAATGCAGAAATAACCTTTGGAGGGCATTCATTAGGAGGAAGTGAAGCCGCAACAAATGCTATGGTTACAGGAAAACCTGCTATCACATTCAATGCGGCAGGAATAAGTAGTAGTACATTTATTAATCTAAATTTGAAAGAAAGTAATAGTAAAAATATTGAAGCATACATTATGACAAACGATCCATTAAATAAGATACAAAATAATGTATTAGGAATTCCAGATGTTAATGGAAATAGGCGTTATATTTCTCCTAACAAAACAAGTGGAGGACATTCAATGAGAAATATGTTAATAGAATTAGGTGGATCTCCTAAAGAAAGGCTACCAACCCCATCTTGGATTACTCAATTTGAAAACTATTTGCGTAACGCTACATATAGAAGTTTTTAATAAAAAAAGAATATGAAAAATAAACCATATTTAAGAATAATAATCCTATTTTTTATAATATATTCTTGTCATACTGATAAGACTAAATTATATTCCTCAGATTATAGGATTTTCAAAGATACACCCGCAT
>CALHQK010000099.1 GCA_938037185.1 uncultured Riemerella sp. | reverse complement strand
AGAAAAGTATAGGATTAGCGATTTTGTTCTTCTCCGTTCTTTTCACGGCTCAGCCACCAGTACCACCGGGAGGAGGGTTTGGTCCTACGGGGCCAGGAGCACCGAATGAAGTTCCTATAGACCTATATGACACCGCTCTTTTGAGTGTAGGAATAGTGATGGCAGCGGCAGTTCTTGTTTATTATAAAAAGAGAATGAAAATTGTAAAATAAAATTTTTCCATATTAGAGGAGACTTACAGAATGATGTTTTGTTCTGTAAGTTTTCTTGTTAAATAAATTTAAAGTATGAAAAAAATCGTTTTATGGGCGGTGCTTTTTGGGGCAGGAATGGTTTCTGCCCAGTTCAAAGTGAATATAGAAGCGCCGGATTCCTTTGCGAAAAATCAGGTTATTATCTATGAACTTGGCGGTTCTAAGGATTTTATAACAGCCCAAGCATCCAAAAAAAACGGAAAATGGCAGGTAAATATTCCTAAAAACTATATGGGAAGAATGAAAGCCTACTTCCCAGAAAACAACAAGTCTGTAAGTTTTATTTCTGAAAACAGAGATGTAGAAATGAAACTGAAAATAGATGCAGAAAATAACATTTCTAGCGTAGATTTTTTGGATAAATCTAATGCCAAAATGGATAAAGTAATGCACCTGCAGCAGAGACAGACAAGAGTGCTGCCAGCCTTACAGCAGATAAAGGCTTTTTATGAAGAAGGAAGTGATTTTGGCAAGGCTCTGACGAAGGAAATAGCCCTTTTGCAAAATGAAGAAACCATCGGAGCTGGGCATCCGTTCATTGCTTATTATTTAGAAAACAGCAAATATGCTCTGCAGGATGCCAATCCGCCTTTGACTACAGACAATTTTATTGATTTTCTTGCAAACTCAGGAGAAATGCTGGAAACTTCATCTCTGATGAGACCGGCTTTAATCAACTTTTTGAGAAGTACAACCCCTACAACGGTTAATAAAGAAGTGGATAAACTCTTGGAACGAGTGGATGTAAAAACTTCACGAGGGCAGACCATTTTGTCTGAATTACTCGCGATATTTGATGCCTACGGATTGGAGGAGCAGAAAGAGAAATACTATCAGCAGGCTTCTAATCTTACCTGCTCTATCAATAGAAACCTTGCGGGAAGTATAAAATCTATTAAAAATACTTCCATTGGCGCTGTGATGCCAGATTATACTTTTACGGCAAATGTAACGAACGCAAAGGCTAAAAAACTAAGCGCTGTAAAAGCTGATAAAAAGGTAGTTTTATTCTGGGCATCTACTTGTCCGCATTGTTTGTCAGAACTACCGATTATCTTAGAAAATTATAAAAAACTGAAACAGAAGAATATAGAAGTTGTTGCTTTTGCTTTAGATACAGATATGAAGCTGTATAAAGAGAAAACGGCACCTCTCCCATGGATAAATGATACCGAACTAAAAGGCTGGCAGAGCAGCTATGCGGAAACTTATAATGTCCACGCTACGCCTACCTACTATGTTTTGGACAAGAATAATAAAATTGTAGAAAAGCCTGCTAACTTTTCTGCATTTTTATCCACATTGGAGTAAAATAATTTGGTAGTATAAAAATATTTTGTATTTTTGCACCACCAAAACGGCGAGGTAGCTCAGGTGGTTAGAGCGTTGGATTCATAACCCAAAGGTCACGGGTTCAAGTCCCGTCTTCGCTACAAAAAATAAGTTATTGGAAATAAGCGGTTTGTATTACAAAACCGCTTTTTCTATGGATGAATTTTTGATTGATGTCCTTAATCTTTTAAATGTAGGATTTCCCAAGATACCTTTATAATATTGCAAAAGACTTTTCCGTATTTATTTTATATTCTTTATAAGGAAAACCGCCAAAGAAATGGGCGGTTTTGTGTTTATCTTATTTTGGTGTAAGTATCCAAATCTTTATCATTTACTCCATCTAAGTTGGCATCACCAATAGGAGTTACCAAGTGAAGATTGCTGCCGTCTAATAGAGATACGGTATATTCTTCTTCAGTACCATCAGAGGCTATTAGTTTTAGCACTTTGGTGGCTTCATTATAGGTGTATCTCAGGTTTTCTACCGCCTCTGGTGTGCAAGTTCTACTGACTACTTTGAAGTCCTGCCGAACAGCATAGAAGCCTTTTTTGAACTCTATGGTAGATTGCGAATCACAAGGGTTTGCAGGATGAGGGTTGAAAGAAGAATCATCAGCTCCGCTGATAAAATTTCCTCCTGTATATCTCCATGTCCCAAGAAGCGGGGAAACAGGCTCATCATCTCTTTTACATGCGGCTAAACTCAGTAAAGCAGTCACAACGAATAAAAAGTTTTTCATAATGCTAAATTTAAAATTCTGTGGCAAAGATAAAGCTTACTCCCTTTAAAAACAAACCCGCCGAAAGAAATTTCTATCTTCAGCGGGTTGTTATTCATCATGTTTTATCTCACAGGGTTTTGAACAATATTAGGGTTGTTGCTCACTTCACTCTGCGGAATTTGGAAACGGTATTGGTTATAATCAGTAGAATAACTAATGTTAAATTTCCCAAAAGTATGGTTAGAACCTGGATAATTTCTCACCAAATCCACTCCAAGGCGTTTCATATCAAACCAAGCGTAGCCTTCGCCCCAGAGTTCTATTCTCTTTTGCAGGATGATTTCATCTATGAGGCTCTGTCCAGAATTAGTGGAAAGCGTGTATCCTGTATCTCTCACAGAAGTAATATCATAGAGCACTTGTCTTGCCTGAACTGTCTGCCCAAGTCTCGCCAAAGCCTCCGCTTCTATATAGTAAAGCGAAGCCGCTCTGATGTAGATATAATCCCCCTCAAAGAAAGTCAAATCCTTGAACTTTCTGCTCACATATGGCGGATGGTTTTTGGTCTTTCCGTTAAAGGTATAGTTGGATGCCGTAGCCCCGTTGAACACTTGTTTTCTGTAATCGGTGCTTGGGATTTGGTCGTATAATCTTTTATCGATGATTTTATAAATCCCTGCTGCTCCCGCATAGCCTTCGTTCATGCTGTCAAACATAGAGAAGAACGAAGCATAGTGGTTACCAATGTTTTTGGTCTGCAAAGTATTATCAAATCCCCAGATAATCTCTGGATTGGTTTTTAGAGAAAATCCTGCACCTGTGTAGTCCGCCTGAGACATCAGGAGTTTACCTGTTCTGGCATCATGAGCATAAGCTGCCGCTCTGGCATAATCTCCAGTTTCAAGGTAAATATCTGCTGCGATAGCTTTTGCTGCCCTTTGGTCTATTTGAGCGATGTTTTGTTGAGTGAAACCATTTAGTGCAGTGATGGCGTTTTCTATATCACTGGTTATTTGGGTATAGACTTCAGCCACAGTAGCTCTTGCTCTCGGCGTTTCTGGACTGGATGCAGTAGTTACCAGCGGAACTCCCGGTTCATTCTGATGACCAATGTAAGTAAGCGCATAGAATCTTACCAAATTAAAATAACTATACGCACGAAGCGCCAAAAGCTGCCCGTAGATATGTCGGTTCTCGCTGTTTACACCTATGCCCTCTATCTTCTCTATCAGACGATTGATATCAAAGATTTTAGAATAAAATGTATTCCAAACGATTTCGTTGGTAAAGTTATCGCTTTGTCTCGCTTCGTAGTTGTAATATCTCCCAAGGTGCTGCTGTTTCGCCTGAATAAGGTCATTGGAAAGCAAATCAACTCCTGCTTTTATGGACATTATCCCAAAATCTGTATGTGTAGTTGTTCCGCCTGAACCAGGATTTCTAAAACTAAGATAAATCCCATTGAGATATTTATTTAAAGAAGCTACATCATCAGGAATCTGTTCCTCTGAAATTAGTTTCGCTGATTCTGTCTCTAATTCTCTATTGCAGCTTAAAAGTGATAGGGCAACGAATGCTCCTGCTAATATTTTATTTATTTTCATAACTTTTTAAAAATTAAAATTTAAGATTAAGACCTAATGAAATACTTGACAACAGATTATATCCATATGTCTCGGAAACCCCAGAAATAGACAGCCTTGGGTCGTAGCCTCTTCTCTTTGAGAGTAGGAAAAGGTTGTTCCCTGTTACATAAATATTGGCATCTCGGATTCCGTAGTTTTCAAGGAACTTCTGCGGTATGCCCACACTCAGTGTCAAATCCTGAAGACTTAAATAGTCTGATTTCGTTAAGAACAGTGTAGAATTGGCATTTTGGTTAGAATTAGAAATATCTATTCTTGGCAAAGATGCTGTAGGATTTTCTGGCGTCCATGTTTTGTGAACATCTCTATGGTAGTTAGACGCATAGTTGTCCGAATGCAGGAGCGATCTGTAGTTTTGGTCATAGCCCCAGCCGCCCAGCTGATACGCAAAATTAGCCGATAGAGTGATGTTTTTAAATCTTATCTGAGTTCCAAAACCACCATAAACCTTTGGTATAGCAGATTTTCCTGTTTGGTAAAGAGTTGCTTCAGCATAGCTGTTTGTAACTTGTTTAACTGCATTTCCATGCACATCCACACCATCTTTATACCAAAGTGCATCTCCATTTCGTGGGTCTACTCCTGCAAACTCTTTCAGATAATAAGCATATCGGTCGCTGCCTTCTTTTAGGAGGAACAGCCCGTCTGTTATCCCATTTTCTCTCTGTGCATCAGGGAGTTTAGTGATTTTATTTTTGTAATGAGTAAGGTTAGCGTATAGATTCCAAGTGAAATTCTCTGTTTTAATCACATCTCCGTTGATGCTCACCTGAACCCCTCTGTTTCTCATGTTTCCGATGTTTTCTAACCTAGGATAATACCCCACATTAGAGAAAGGAAGCGCCGCACGATAGATCATATCAGAAACTTTTCTCTCAAAATATTCGGCATTGATAGACAATCTTCTATTGAACAAAGCCGTTTCAAAACCAGCATTTAGGTTTTGGGAGTTTTCCCATCTCAGCTTATTATTTCCGAGATATTCCGTAGTAACCACAGGCGTATCATCTCCGAAGTTTCTAATTTTATATAAATTTTTGTAAGCATAATAGATTCTGTCCGTAGTGCCTGGGAAGTAGAAAATATCGTTCCCCTGCTGTCCGTAGGAAGCCTTCACTTTCAGGGCATTAACAACTTCTGAATCCTTTAAGAAATCCTCTTTCGAAATGTCCCATGCTGCCCCCAGTCCATAGAAAGTCCCCCATCTATTTTCTTTGGAAAATACTGATGAACCATCTCTTCTAAGGCTAGCATTGAAAAAATATTTGTTTTTATAATTATACAAAACTCGGGAGAAAAACCCTTCCACAGCGTAGTCGTATTGGTTTCCTGTGATTTCGTTCATTTTCAGAACATTATCAAAAACAGTAAGCCCTTCTAAGAACAATTTTTCTTTTCTCGCCCCGAAATAATCGCTTTTCTCTTGGTTCAGCTCATGCCCCAGAAGAACACTGATATTGTGTGCGCCAAGTTGTTTATTATAAGATAATAACTGCTGGTGGTTGAAGGCATATTTCAGAGTATTGGATTTTGCAAGTCGTCCGCCCACAGTAGCCGTTGTCCCTCCCAAAGGATTTCCATAAACAAGCTCTTGGGAATTGATAATCACTCCACCAAAATTATAAGTAAAATCAAAATCTTTCAAGAATTTATACTGCACGAAAAGATTGGTATTTACCGTGTTATTGGTCACTTTGTTCAAATCATACTGGCGGTTTCCCACAGGGTTTTCAAAAACAGCATAAGACCTTCTCGCCCCATTTGGCCCCTTTCCATCTCCGTAGTCATAGACAGCCCTTCCTTTGATATCATAAACTCTGTTATAATCATTATCCCTCAAATACACTGGGTAAAAAGGCGCGATATTTCTAGAAAACTGAAACGAGTTCGCAAAACTTCCTCCATCGCCCAGATTTTGTTCGCTGTTGCTGTAATTTAGATTAGCTCCAAATTTCAATTTTTCATTAAGAGCATATTCTAAATTAGACCTTAAACTCAATCTTTTAAATCCAGAACCGATGAGGTAACTGCGGTCATTGAGGTAGCCAAGCGAAGTGTAAGCCTTTAATTTATCGGTATTTGCGGTGAAGCTGAGGTTTGCTTCTTGACGGAGATTTGGTCGGAATAATAGTTTTTGCCAATTGTCCTGATAAAGCAGTTTAGCATTTTGGTTAAAACTTCCATCTGGATTGATAAGTTGGTTAAAAGGAAGATTGTAGGCGTTATATCCCAGCGTAGCGTTCATTTTGTTTATCGCCTCTGTATAGGCTTGGGCATCAGTTTTTCCACTTGCTTTTTCGCCTACACGAACTCTGTTGAAATATGCCAAATAATACTCGGCAGGACTGCTGATGATGTCATATTCTGGAGTCGCACGGAAGTTAATCCCTGTTTTAATATCAAAATCTACATGAATCCCCTTTCTCGTTCCTTTTTTAGTAGTGATGATGATTACTCCATTTGCCCCTCGTGAGCCATATAAAGCGTTTGATGAAGCATCTTCCAAGAAGGACAAACTCTCTATATCCGAAGAAGGAATAGAATTGAGCGACCCAGGGTAAGGTATCCCATCCAACACAATCAATGGCTCACTAGAAGCGTTGATAGAGCCTATCCCTCTCATTCTTATGCTCGGGCTGCTCCCTGGCTGTCCATTTCCTACAATCTGAACTCCTGCTACACGCCCTGCAAGTCCCTGCAAGACATTTCCGTTCTGTAACGCAGAGATATCCTTGGGTTTTAGTTCTTGGATAGAACCTGTGATTTCTTCTTTTTTCTGTTTTCCAAAGGCTACTATCACGACTTCGTTGATGGAATTTTCCTTGATAGAATCCTTCTTCTTTTCCTGAGCACTGAATGTCCCCACGAAGGAGAACAACGCAAACAAAGTGCTTAATCTGACTACTTTTCTTTTCATTATATATAGTATTGTTAATTTTTTACTTACAAAAAAAGAACTTCGGCGTATTTACCGAAGCTCTCATGATGATTATGAAGAAAACTTAATACTTTAATCCATCACAAAAACTGCGGTTTTTTTACAAAGCCACATCATCATCATTCCCATCATTTGACAAGTTAGATTTTGGTTTTTATGATTCAGATTTATTAACATTTTTTAATTTATTAAGGTTTGGTTTAAAAATAAAAAGGCTTCGGTTTTTTGTCCGAAGCCCTTGTGATGATTTTTTATAATTTATTTAAAATTTTTCGCATTTTACAATCACAAAAACTGCGGCTTTCTAAAAACCCACATCATCATATCCATACACATGATAATGGTATGTTTAGATGTTTTTGTATGATTGTATTGATTAAACATTATTCTTTTTTTGTCTAAATATGATGCAAAAATATAAAAACTTTTTTAATTAACCAAAAATTTTGTTAAAATTATTTATTTCCTATGATAAATCGCTCATTACCAGATAAATCTTTTAATATTTCACTTTTTGAAAGTGTTTTTTTGAATAAATTGAGCGTTTGCTGTCCTAATTTCTGATTGATTTCAAGGAAAATCATTCCTTTTTCTGAAAGATGATTTTTGCAGTCTTTCGCGATTTTTTCATAAAATGCCAAAACGCTCTCTGGTGGAGCGAAAAGGGCTGTTTTAGGTTCAAAGTTTTTAACAGACGGCGGGATTTCCTCTTCTTCCGAAGTGCCTATATAAGGTGGATTGCTTACAATAATATCATAAACATCATCAAGTTTTTCATTTAAATAATCTTTCAGGACAAAATTGATATTCACTTTGTAAAAATCGGCGTTTTTTCTAGCGATGTTTAGTGCTTTTGGAGAAATATCTATACTGGTAATCTGTGAGTTAGGTAGAGATTTTGCCAAAGTAATCGGGATGCATCCGCTGCCTGTTCCGATGTCTAAAATTTTAAGAGAAGTAGAATTATGACATAATTTTTTTATGATTAAATCCACCAATTCCTCTGTTTCTGGGCGTGGGATAAGGACATTTTCATCAATAAAGAAGCGGTTTCTGTAGAAAAAAGCTTCTCCTAAAATCTGCTGATAGGGTTTTCCTATTTTAAGTTCTGCGATTGCAGATGAAAAAAGTTTTACCTTTTCGCTGGAAATTTCTTTTTGTGGGATTTTTTGTAAATCAAGTTTGCTGAGTTCTAAAAATTTTTCAGAAAAAATGTAGAAAAGCTCTAAACTTTCTGATAATGTGTAAATATTTTCAAGCTCCTTTTTAAATAGATTTTTAAGTTCTTGTAAAGTCATCAAGTTGGATTTGTAAAAAGTATTCCACAAAGATAAAAAATATGTGGATAATTTTTTAAAGTGTTAAATCATTGGTTTTTAGTGTTTTGTGTTAATTGTGAAAATTTTAGTATATTGTGACTTTAAAAATAATTGTATTTTTGGTTTCTTAAATTTTAAAAATGGGAAAAATTATTGGCGTTGCAAACCAAAAAGGAGGAGTGGGAAAAACGACAACATCTGTCAATCTCGCTTCTGCATTAGGTGTTTTAGAAAAGAAAGTTCTTCTGATAGATGCTGATCCTCAGGCAAATGCTACTTCAGGATTGGGAGTAGAGGAAGTGAATTTTTCTACTTATCATTTGCTGGAGCATAGTGCGGGAGTGCGGGAGTGCATCCAGCCGACTACTTCACCTAATGTGGATATTATCCCTTCTCACATAGATTTGGTGGCTGCAGAAATTGAACTTGTAGACAAGGATAATAGGGAATATATGCTCAAAGAGGCTTTGGCACCTGTAAAAGATGAGTATGACTATATCATTATAGATTGTGCGCCGAGTTTAGGGCTTATCACTATTAATGCCCTTACAGCAGCAGACTCTGTGATTATACCGATACAATGTGAATATTTTGCTCTGGAGGGGCTCGGCAAACTATTGAATACAATAAAAAATATACAGAAGATACACAATCCAAGTCTCGATATAGAAGGCTTGCTGCTCACAATGTTTGACTCCCGTCTAAGGCTTTCAAATCAAGTGGTGGAAGAGATTAACTCTCATTTCCCAGAAATTGTTTTCGAGACTGTCATCAGCCGAAATACAAGATTGAGCGAAGCACCGAGTTTTGGAGAAAGCATCTTGAAATACGATGCAGAAAGCAAAGGAGCAGTGCAATATATCCAGTTGGCAGAGGAGGTTTTGCTTAAAAATGAACAGCAGATTCCTAAGAAAGAAAAAACTTCTTCTAAGAGTAAAAAACAGAAATAAAGAACAATAAGTTCAAAATATTAAAACCATATGAGAGATAAGAAAAGGGCGATGGGGCGAGGTTTAGGAGCAATCCTAAGTGCAGAAACCAAAGCCGTGCAGACCGCAACAGATACAGGAGCGGAGGCGCTGGTGGGAAACATTATGGAAGTTCCGATTGAAGACATTTTCCCTAATCCAGACCAGCCAAGAACTCATTTTGATGAAAAGGCGTTGCAGGAGTTATCAGAGTCAATAAAAGTCTTAGGAATTATCCAGCCGATTACTGTAAGAAAGGAAGGGCAGAAATACAAAATTATTTCCGGAGAGCGAAGATACAGAGCTTCTAAATTAGCTGGTTTAAAGACCATTCCAGCGTATATTCGTTTGGTGAATGACCAAGAGCTTCTCGAAATGGCATTGGTAGAAAATATCCAGAGAGAAGACCTTGATCCAATAGAAGTTGCTTTGACTTACCAAAGGCTGTTAGAGGAAATAGGATTGACACAAGATTCTCTAAGTCAAAGAGTTGGAAAAGAAAGAAGTACGATTACGAATTCTCTTCGCCTTCTAAGGCTCAGTCCAGATGTGCAGCAGGCTGTGAGAGAAGGTATCATTTCCGCGGGGCATGGTAGGGCTATCATTAGTTTGGAAGACATTGATAATCAGAAGATTTTATTTAAAAAAATAATTAATGAAAAACTGAATGTAAGACAGGCGGAAGAGTTGGCTAAAAAACTTAAAAATCCTAAACAAGCAGCTGCACCAAAAGAGCTTCCGCATAATTTAAGAAAAGCCGAAAAATCATTAGCAGATGCTTTGGCTGTAAAAGTTGAAATAAAATCTTCGGCAAAAGGAAATAAAGGAAAAATTGTATTGAATTTTTCTAATGAAAGCGAATTAGAGAAAATCCTTTCTCATTTCAGTTAAACTTTTAAGATGAAGAAAATCTTAGCATTTCTACTCGTTAGCATTTTTCAAATTTCTTTTTCTCAGGAAATCAAGAGTTTGGATTCTTTGCAGACAGAAAAAGATATAGCAGCAGATATAGAAAGCATGCATCAGAATGCCGCTTCTATACGCTACAGCCCAAGAAAAGCGGGATGGCGGTCTGCTGTAATACCTGGCTGGGGGCAGTATTACAACCGGAAATATTGGAAAATTCCCATTGTGTGGGGTGCTATTGGGACAGGAATAGGTTTTATTATCTGGAATCAGAAGCAGTATAAAAGATATAAAAATGCCTTTGAAGCGGAACTAAATGGCCAGCCTCACGAGTTTTCGGGCATTACGGGAGTAGATTTAAGGACGGCTTTGGGGAATACCCAAGACAGCAGGAGGCGGTATAGAGATTATGCTATCGCCATCACAGCGGCGGTTTATCTTCTCAATATTGTAGATGCGGTGGTAGATGCTCATCTTTATGAGGGAAGAAAAGACCCTGATTTAGCCCTTTCTCCTACTATTTTGAACGATTATTCGGGGATGGATTATTCCGTAAAAGCGGGGCTTTCTTTGAGTTATAAATTTTAAATAAAATTGATGAAAATAGCATTAGTAGGATACGGTAAAATGGGGCAGATTATTGACAAAACAGCCCAAGACAGAGGACATCAGGTTGTGGCTCGGCTGAATGAATCTCCCACTTTGGAAAATTTGAACAATCCTGATGTGGTTATAGAATTTTCCAGCCCTGAATCTGCTTTTGGAAATATTAAATTCTGCCTTGAAAATGGCATTCCCGTAGTGTGCGGTACCACCGGATGGCTTGAAAAAAAGCCAGAAATAGAAAGAATTTGTATCGAAAATGAATCGGCATTTTTGTATGGTTCTAATTTTAGTTTGGGGGTAAATTTATTTTTTGCCTTGAATGAAAAATTAGCGCAATTAATGAAGCCTTTTGGCAATGATTATTT
The DNA here is from genome assembly GCA_938037185.1 of uncultured Riemerella sp. GTDB lineage: Bacteria > Bacteroidota > Bacteroidia > Flavobacteriales > Weeksellaceae > JABCPE02. Next base: position 16,793 of record CALHQK010000099.1, on the reverse strand, counting down.
GTGCCAGCTTGAGGAAATTCATCATGTTCATAAACTGGATGCTCCTAGCGGAACGGCTATTTCTCTGGCGCAAGCGGTTATAGAACATTCTAATTATCAGTCGTGGAAGCTGGATGAGACACTTGGGGCAGAATTGGGAATTTATGCTGTTAGAAAGGATGAAGTACCTGGAACACATAGTGTTAAATATCATTCTAATGTAGATGAAATAGAAATAAAGCATACAGCTTTTAATAGAAATGGTTTTGCATTAGGGGCTGTTGTTGCAGCAGAATGGATTTTAGGAAAAAAAGGAAACTTCGGAATGAAAGAAGTTTTAGGATTATAAACTAAATGATTGATAATCATTAGGTTGTTTTATTAAATTAGAAAATATGAATTATTTATTAACTTATGCCCTTTATATACTGATACTGAGTGTATTAATGGGTGTTTCTACTTGGAAATTATTTAAAAAATTGGGATACAGTCCATTAGTGGCTTTTGTTCCGTTTTATAATTATTTTATTGTTCTTAAAGAGACTAAACACCCAAAATGGTGGGTAGTTTTGGCTTATTTTCCCATTGTGGGGACTATCATGATGACGATTTTTCATTTATTTTTAATGAAAAAATTTGGAAGAGATAGCATTGGGCAGAAGCTTTTAACTATCGTGTTCCCATTTATTTATATGGCGGTGGTTAATTATTCATCGGATGTTAGGATAATTAAAGATTATGACGAAGATGACAGAAAAGAAACGGTTTTAGGTTCTCTCACTTATGCTGTGGTTTTTGCTACGCTTGTGCATACTTTTTCTTTTCAGCCGTTCGGTATTCCTACGGGGTCCATGGAGCGGACATTGTTGGTAGGCGATTTTCTCTTTGTGAATAAATTAAGCTACGGTTATAGAATGCCAATGAGACCTTTGGCTTTACCATTTTTACAAGGAACTATTTGGGATACAGGAGAGAAAGGAAACCCAAAAGACGACCCGAAATCTTATGTAGAAGCTGTGAAGCTACCATATTGGAGGCTTCCAGGCTGGGATAGTGTGCAGAGAAATGATATTGTGGTATTTAACTATCCAGATGACAGTGTGCATGTATCCATTGACAGAAAAGATTCTTATGTAAAAAGAGCCGTAGCTGTAGCTGGAGATGTATTGGAAATAAAAGGCGGAAAATTATTTATAAATGGAAAACCAGAAGAGGTAATGGGCGATGCCGAAATGCAGCAGTCTTATGATGTAGCAGCATCTTCACCATTAGATATTCCAAGTTTGTATAAATATCTGGGCTTCCTTCCTGTGGTAGAAAGAGGGCAGAACTCAAAAGGAGAATATATCTATTATTTCAGTGGGCTTACATCACAGTTGGTAGAGGAAATCAAGCAGATACCAGAAGTTATCTCTGTAACGCCTAAAATTCAGGAAAAAGGAGTGAAAGATGTTGCACATTATCTTAATCTTGAAGCATCTAAAAGAGAAGGTGTTTATGTAGAGAGTAAAAAAATAAACTATTCATCTTCCATATTTCCATTTAACAAAGATTGGAATAAGGATTGGTATGGTCCATTACGAATACCTAAAAAAGGAGATGTTATTACGCTCACACAGGAAAATCTGCCAGAATATAGGACTTTAATTACAAAATATGAAGGAAATATTTTAGAATACAAGGGCGGAGCTATTTATATCAATGGAGAAAAGACGGATAAATATACTGTAAAACAGGATTATTACTTTATGATGGGGGACAATCGGGATGCTTCTTTAGATTCCAGATATTTTGGATTTGTTCCCGAAACTCATATTGTGGGCAAACCTATGTTTACATGGATGAGTATTGAAGGGCTTTTTAGTAACGACCAGTCTCATTATCAAGCTAATGGAAAGAAGCTGCGTTTTGATAGAATGTTTAAGGCAACCAACACAGGTAATGCAGATAAAGCCTCATATTGGTGGCTTGCGGTTATACTCTTTACTTTGTTCTTCGGCTGGGAGTATTTTGTAAAATTCTTTAAAAAGAAAAAAGAAGAAGACTAATCACACAAAGGACACGGATTTTTTTCGTGTCTTTTGAGGTTTTAAATAAAAATTAAATGATTCCTCTTGCAGAAAAATTACGCCCGAAGAAATTTTCGGATGTCCTTGGGCAGGAGCATCTTACGGGTGAACATGGAGTTGTCCGAAAGATGGTAGAAAGCGGCACGCTTAATTCTGTCATTTTCTGGGGACCGCCAGGAACGGGGAAGACTACTCTTGCGGAGATTATTTCAGAGCAGTCGGGCAGGAAGTTTTTTAAACTCAGTGCTGTAAGTTCTGGCGTGAAGGAGGTAAGGGAAGTCATAGAACAAGCCAAACAGCAGAATCTTTTTAGCGGAAAAAGCCCAATTTTATTCATTGATGAAATTCATCGTTTTAATAAAAGTCAGCAGGACAGCCTTCTTCATGCCGTGGAAAAAGGCTGGATCATTCTGATTGGGGCTACCACAGAAAACCCGAGTTTTGAGGTTGTTTCGGCATTGCTTTCCCGCTGTCAGGTTTATACTTTGAGTTCTTTATCTTATGAAAAATTAGAAGAACTTTTGGAAATTGCTGTCCATAGATACAATCAAGATTCTGGGAAACAATTCGTTATCAAAGAAAAAGAAGCGTTGATACAATATTCCGGCGGAGATGCCAGAAAGCTTATTAACTCTTTGGAATTGGTTCTAAATCAGTTTTTAACAGGAAATAGAAAGGAAATTACCAATGAACAGGTGCTTTCTGTTTTGCAGGAAAATATGGCGCTGTATGACAAGAATGGTGAGCAACATTATGATATTATTTCGGCGTTTATAAAGTCTATCCGCGGTTCAGACCCTAATGCGGCGGTTTACTGGCTTGCGCGGATGCTGGTAGGCGGTGAGGATATCAAATTCATAGCACGGCGGATGCTTATTTTGGCTTCGGAAGATATCGGTTTGGCCAATCCTAATGCGCTGAATGTTGCCAACCAATGTTTTCAGGCAGTGAATGTTATCGGCAATCCTGAAGCACGAATTATACTCAGTGAATGTGCTGTTTATCTGGCAGTTTCACCGAAGAGCAATTCAACTTATTCTGCGATAAATGAGGCTATGGATTTAGTGAAAAAAACAGGAAATCTCCCTGTGCCGCTGCATCTTAGAAATGCACCTACAAAACTGATGAAAGACATGGGCTATGGAAAAAACTACCAATATGCCCATAGTTACAAAGGGAATTTTGTGGATCAAGAATTTCTGCCAAAGGAACTTTCAGGGACTAAATTTTATACGCCTGGTGAAAACTCCACAGAAAATAAAATTTTAGAGGAATTAAAGAAAAAATGGCGAAAATATTATAAATAGGCTTGGAATTGACAAGATTTTTATAATTTTGCAAAAAAATAAATTTTAAGAAAATGTCAGGAAAGATTACATTTACAATGATTAAGCCAGATGCAGTAGCAGACGGGCATATCGGAGCGATTTTAGGAAAAATTTCAGAAGCTGGATTTAAAATCAAAGCAATGAAACTTACTCAGCTTACTGTAGCTGATGCTAAAAAATTCTATGAAGTTCACGCAGAGAGACCTTTCTACGGAGAATTAGTAGAATTCATGTCTTCTGGGCCTATCGTAGCAGCTGTTTTGGAAAAAGACAATGCAGTAGAAGATTTCAGAAAATTGATCGGAGCTACTAACCCAGCAGAAGCTGCAGAGGGAACTATCAGAAAAATGTTCGCAAGAAGCGTAGGAGAAAACGCTGTTCATGGTTCTGACTCTGATGAAAACGCACAGATAGAAGCAGCATTCCACTTCTCAGGAAGAGAAATTTTCTAATTAAACAAATAAAAAAGATTACCATTTTTTGGTAATCTTTTTTTATTTCCTCAAACTTTTTATATTATTAAAAATCCAAGTAAAAAGAATTGATATCAAAGAAATAGCTGACTGTGGTTCCGTCTGGTTTTTGCACTTTTAGTTCATCATAGTAGGATTTTCCTTCGTTTATCAATGCTTGGCTTATAACCTTGCAGCCTTTGCAGTTTTCTCTGATGTATTGGTATTCTTCTGGTACACTGTTTACTTTTATGGGATTGGAAATAGAAAGACCCAATTCTCCTTTTTTATTGTCTTTTTGGGAAGGCACCGCTGAGCAAGAAAGTACAGCAAAATAAACTAAAAAAGCAAATAAAAATTTTAGATTTTTCATAATGATTAAGTTTTAAATATTAAATTTTCTTTATTTCAAATAATGTATTTCAATCAAATTGGATGATATGTAATTATTTGCTCTCTATTGTCCTGAGAGCTTTTTTTATAATATATTTTGTCTCTTTTGTAGGACTTGATTTTTCCCAGTTTCTGCATATTTCTATTACAAAATCGGGTCGGGTTTTGCTGGCATCATTCAGCCAATTTCCTACACTATCTTGCACATATTTAGAACTATCAGATTTTAGTTTATCTAGTATGGGCAGATACATTTCTGGTTTTTCCTTTAATGCTTCTATATGTGAACACCAAACTCCTCTTGGTCGTAATGCTTCTGTACAGAAACGGCGAATGTTTTCTTCTTCATTTTCAGCCCAATAAGATAAAAAAGAAATAGAAAAATCTAAATTATTGCTCATTTCTGGGCGTAAAGCCATCCAAATAATCTCACGAACACCAAAATGATTATCATTTACCAATGTTTTCAACCTATTTAATTTTTCTTCTAGGGGAATGCCTGTATGTAGCGCCATAAAATAACAAGCATAACATCTCAGAGAATCAGATAGATGTGAGCATAATTGTTCAAACAGAATATCATATTGTTTGGTATTTATAAATTTTTCATATAAAAATGTTCCTACAATTTTAATTGTATTCATTGTTGAAGGTTTCTTCTGGCTATTGATTTGAATAATTAAATCATTAATCACATTTTTATCAATAGCCAAAGCAGGAAAAGTTGTTTTTATAAGTTGAGAATGGTCTATTGCCAGCCATTCTGTAAGATTTACAGTTTCAATACAGCCATTATTTAATAAGGTAAGAACCTCTATAGGAATTTCACCTGCCTTTCTAGCTCCTTTTCGCTTTTTAATAGCATCTATATTCATGCGCTATCTGTAGTTTTATAAACAAGAACAAATTTACACTTATTTCCTCATTGTTTGAATACGAAAATCAGATTTTTTTGAAATATTTTAGTACATTTAGCTTTTTAAAACTTATTTTTGTAGCCTATTTTATTTTTATGATAAAGAGTATTCCCATAGAACGGATTTTATTTTTGGATATCGAAACAGTTCCTCAAGTTGGAAATTGGAACGAAGTCTCTGAAGAAGAAAAAAATCTTTGGGATAAGAAAACGCTGCGACAACGAGGAGAAGATGTTTCGGCGGCGGATTTTTATCAGGAAAGGGCTGGAATTATGGCAGAATTTGGTAAAATTATCTGTATTTCTGTGGGAATGCTGGAAAAAGATAATCGTTTGAAAATCAAATCTTTTTATGGCGATGATGAGAAAAAACTGCTGGAAGATTTTGGAAATATTTTCAACAGTCCTAGGCTGCAAAATATAATCCTTTGCGCCCATAATGGCAAGGAATTTGATTTTCCGTGGATTGCCCGAAGGATGCTTATCAATGGTTTTCAGCCGCCTATTCCGTTCCAGACTTTTGGGAAAAAACCTTGGGAAGTTTCGCATTTGGATACTATGGAACTTTGGAAATTCGGTGATTGGAAGAGTTTTATTTCTTTAGAACTGATGGCGTATATCTTCGGTGTACCTACACCAAAGGATGATATAGACGGCTCTATGGTGGCAGAAATTTATTATCAGGAAAAGGATTTGCAGAGGATAGTAGAATATTGTGAAAAAGATGTTTTAACTTTGGCGAATGTTTTCCGAAAAATGAGACAGGAAGATTTATTGATTAAATCTCATAATTAAAAGAGAAAAGAGAGTTTAAGATGAAATTAACAGATGAACAAATCACATCGCTAGGGGAGGAGGTTATAAAGGTGCTGAAAACCATCTACGACCCAGAAATTCCTGTGGATATATATGAACTGGGGCTGATTTATGATGTGCAGATAAGCGACGAGGGCGAAGCAAAAGTGCTGATGACCCTCACTACGCCCAACTGTCCTGTAGCGGAGAGCCTTCCGATGGAGGTGGAAGAAAAAGTGGGTGAAATAGAAGGAATTACAAAATCCAAGGTGGAGATAACCTTCGAGCCAGAATGGGAAAAGGACATGATGAGCGAAGAAGCTAAATTTGAATTAGGATTATTATAAAACACAGATTTTATATCAATTTTATTAAAAGAAATATTTTGATGAGTAGTTATACAATAGGGAGTTTGCCAGAATATTTTAAGCAATATGAAAAATCAGTACATGACCCTGAAAGGTTTTGGGAACAGATAGCAGATAAAAATTTTATCTGGAACAAAAAATGGGATAGTGTGCTGGAATATGATGTACATAATGCTAAAATAGAATGGTTTAAGAATGCAAAACTCAATATTACAGAGAACTGTATCGACCGCCATTTAGCTGAAAATCCTGATAAAATAGCAATCATCTGGGAACCAAACAGTCTTGATGAGGAAGCAGTAAAGTTATCTTACAAAGAACTCCATGAAAGAGTAGGGAAGATGGCAGCCGTTCTTCGTAGCCAAGGAGTGAAAAAGGGCGACAGAGTCTGCATTTACCTTCCAATGGTGATAGAACTACCAATAGCTATGCTGGCTTGTGCGAGAATTGGTGCTGTTCATGTGGTGGTTTTTGCTGGGTTTTCTTCGGCGGCACTTTCTTCTAGAATCAATGACTGCGAATGTAAATTGGTCATCTGCTCTGATGGAAGCTACAGAGGGAGTAAAAAAATAGAACTGAAGGGAATCGTAGATGAAGCATTAGAAAACTGCCCCAGTGTAGAAAAAGTGCTGACTGTAAAACGAACAGGATGTCAAGTTACGATGAAAGAAGGAAGAGATTTTTGGCTTCAAGAGCTTTTGGATAAAGCTGAAGTAGATAATTCTTTTGAAATCATGGATGCAGAAGATCCTTTGTTTATCCTTTATACATCAGGTTCTACAGGAAAACCAAAAGGAATGCTTCACACTTGTGGAGGTTATATGGTCTATACAGGCTATACCTTTAAAAATGTATTTAATTATAGAGAAAATGATGTGTTCTGGTGTACTGCCGATATAGGCTGGATTACAGGACATTCTTATGCAGTGTATGGAGCGCTGGTAAATGGCGCTACGACTGTGATTTTCGAGGGAATTCCTACTTATCCGAATCCAGACAGATTCTGGCAGACCATTGCGAAACATAAGATTACTCATTTCTACACGGCGCCTACTGCTATTCGTTCTTTAGAAAAGGAAAGTGCAGAATGGGTGGAAAAACATGATTTGAGTTCGCTCAGAGTAATCGGAACGGTGGGAGAGCCTATTAACGATGAGGCTTGGCGTTGGTATAATGACAATGTAGGTAAAAAAAGATGTCCGATAGTGGATACTTGGTGGCAGACCGAAACGGGAGGGATTCTGATTTCTCCGCTGGCATTCATTACTCCTACAAAGCCTATGTATGCCACGCTTCCGTTGCCAGGGGTTCAGCCTGTGCTGATGGATGAACAGAAAAACGAAATTTCTGGTAATCAGGTGGAAGGAAATCTTTGTATTAAATTACCTTGGCCGTCTATCGCAAGGACGATATGGGGCGACCACGAGAGATATCGCGAAACTTATTTTTCTACTTTCCCAGGGAAATTTTTCACAGGAGATGCAGCTCTGAGAGATGAGGTGGGATATTACAGAATTACAGGCCGAGTGGATGATGTTATCATCGTATCAGGGCATAATCTGGGTACCGCGCCGATAGAAGATGCTGTGAATGAGCACCAGTCCGTGGCAGAAAGTGCAATAGTAGGCTATCCGCACGAGATAAAAGGAAATGCCCTCTATGGATATGTGATTTTAAAGGAGGTCAGCGAAGATAGAAACAGAGACAGAGTCCGCAGGGAGATTAACCAGCTGATTTCTGACCAAGTGGGGCCTATCGCGAAGCTGGATAAAATTCAGTTTGTTTCTGCACTGCCGAAAACCCGTTCGGGTAAGATTGTAAGGCGTATCTTAAGAAAAAGAAGGAAAGGATGATAATTTTGGGGACAATTCTACGCTTATCAATCCTGAGATTATAGATGAAATTATAAAAGAAAGAATATAAAAACAACAAAGAGTCATGCTAAAAGGCACGGCTCTTTTATTTTTGTAGATTTGTGCAGATAAAATAGAAAGAGAATGAAAATGAAAATAAAAGTTGTTTTATGGTTGCTGTCAGCAGCAGTAGTTATTATAATATTTCTGAATTTATGGGGTGGTGCTTTGGCTTATAGTTATGGTTTACCAAAGTCTGAAAGAATAGAAAAAATAATAATATCTCCAAAAGGGGATAGTATTTATATTACAGCAAGGTTTTGGGGAATTACAGGCGACCATGAAGAAATAATTTTTTCTGAAAAACCTATAATTTTACCTCCAAATAAGGATAAACATTATATTTTCTATACAGATGAGGTGTTTTATAAATTTGAAAATAATGATGAACTTGTTATTCATGCACCAAAAAGCGGTAAAAGTATTCCTAAAATACCATTTAAAAACATAAAAGTTGTTTTGAAAGATTTAAAAACAGGCGATGAAATAAGGAATATCAGCAAAAATTATAAAAAATACAAATTAGAAAAGATAGGAGTTCGCGGAGGAGATTAACCAGTTGATTTCTGACCAAGTGGGGCCTATCGCGAAGCTGGATAAAATTCAGTTTGTTTCTGCACTGCCGAAAACCCGTTCGGGTAAGATTGTAAGGCGTATCTTAAGAAAAAGAAGGAAAGGATGATAATTTTGGGGACAATTCTACGCTTATCAATCCTGAGATTATAGATGAAATTATAAAAGAAAGAATATAAATAGCGAAGAGTCATGCTAAAAGTCAGGGCTCTTTTATTTTTGTGTAAATTTGTAGAAAAAGTAAAACGCCAAAAGTAGAGAATGACCTAAACTTGAGATTCTGCATTTGGGAATATGAAGAAAATTACTTAACCTAAAAAATAAATACAGAGGAAAAATGAGAAAAATAATAATATTGTTATTTGGTATAATTTTATTTAATAGTTGCCTTGTTCCTCCCGCTCCTAAAAGGGATTATTATAAGTTAGTTGGAGATGAAAAAGGGGATTTTGTAGGGGGATCTGGAGGTTATGTTTATAAAAAAGACAAATACATATTAAATCTTTGGGTATTTTCTACACCAAAGTGGAAGTTTATGTATTTGAATACAAATCTTCCAGTAGATGATTCGATAAAAGTCTTAAAAAATAATTTTCCACCTATTTATCTCAAAAAAATGGATAAAAAGTCAATGGATAAGTTACCATATAGCCTTTATTATAATGATTCAGTATTTGTTTATGAAAAATCCATAAAAACAGTGGATAAAGATTGGTATAGAAAATATGACACTCTAAAAGTAGAAATTTACAATAAATGGTATGAGTTTTATCCTGAAAGATAATTATTAGAAAAATAGAGAATAGAAGGGTAATATTTATATTTTTAATGAAAATGACAAGTTTTTTGTTTTTAAACTACAAAAATGCGGTCTTCAACCCCAAAATTCCGGTTCTGAACCCCACCGATGCGGTCTTGAACCCCAAATTTCCGGTTTTGAACCCCAAAATATCTCAAAACAACCCCAACAAAGGAGTTTTAAACCCCGTCAGCTGTCTATAAAACAGCTTTCAATGGGATAAATGCCGACTTTATTAGCTTTTTCAATACTTTTTTTATTACTTTTGCCAATGTGGTTTTTATCCCAAAAAATATGAAAAAGGAATTTCCCGTTTTGACTACTGAAAGGCTCATTCTCAGCCGTCCTGTGGAGGGTGATATGCAGCATATTATTCATTATCTGGATTCTGATAAGATTTATTCAGAAAATACCGCAAACATACCCTATCCCTACAAGGAGGCGGATGCCGAGTTTTTAATCCACGAGGTGGTGGATAAAGGTTTTGAGAACGAAACGGATTTTGTTTTTGCAATCCGAAATAAAGAAAATGGCTTGATAATGGGGCTTATAGGAATTCATCACTGGGATAAAGCCAATCAAAAGGCGGAAATCGGTTACTGGCTGGGGAAAGAATTTTGGAACAAAGGTTATGTGACGGAAGCCATGACGGAGGTGCTGGCTTTTGGATTTAAAGTTCTAAATCTAAATAAAATGTTTGCGGTTTTCTTTCCGCACAATCCTGCTTCAGGGCGAGTGATGGAGAAAAGTGGAATGAAGCAAGAGGCTGTCCTCAAACAGGAAATTTATAAAAACGGAAAATTCTTGGATTTCGTTCGGTATTCCATTTTAAAGGAAGATTTTAAAAAATAAAATATAATTAGAAATAAAAAATAGTATGCTTTCGCCATTATTACTTTTGTATATTGTTATTGGATATTTTGGGCTTTTGATGCTGATATCTTGGATTACCAGCGAGGGGAGTGACAATGATAGTTTCTTCATAGGAAACCGCTCTGGAAACTGGAAATTAGTAGCTTTTGGGATGATAGGTTCTACGCTTTCTGGGGTTACTTTCGTGAGTGTGCCAGGAACGGTAGGGACGGATGGTTTCCAATATCTGCAGATTACTTTCGGCTATATCATCGGTTATATCGTGGTGGCGTACATTCTACTGCCGATTTATTACAAAATGCACCTTACTTCTATTTATACTTACCTTCAGGAGCGAATGGGCGAAAGTACCTATAAATCAGGGGCGATTATCTTCATCGTTTCTAAACTGGTGGGCGCTACTGCGAGGGTTTATTTAGCAGTAAATATATTGCAGGTGATGATTTTGGACAGTTTTGGCGTTCCGTTTTGGCTTACAACTTTGCTCACTCTTTTGATGATTATCCTTTACACTTACAAAGGCGGTGTGAAAACCATCATTTGGACAGATACTATCCAGACCACAGCGATGCTTTTGGGCTTGGTGGCTACGGTAATTTATATCCTTCATCATATGAATATCAGTTTCTCTGAAAGTCTCTCGATGATGAGCGAAAGGGGCTATCTTCGTGTTTTTGATACGAATGTGATGAATGGAAGTTTCTTCGTGAAACAGATTTTGGCGGGGGCGTTCATTACCATTGCGATGACGGGTATAGACCAAGATATGATGCAGAAAAACATCTCTGTTTCTAACCTGAAAGACAGCCAAAAAAATATGCTGGTGCTGACTTTCATCTTGCTGGGGATGATTACTTTGTTCCTTTATATGGGGGGAATGCTTCATTTGTTCGCAGAGCAGAAAAACATCACCGCGGTGAAAGACAGGCTGTTCCCTACGGCGGCTTTGGAGTATATGTCTCCACTGATAGGGGTGGCTTTCATTATTGGGCTTATTTCAGCCTTTTGTTCCAGTGCTGATGGGGCGATGACGGCGCTTACTTCCTCTATTTGTATTGATATTTTCGGAATTAAAGATAAGGACTACTGGGCTCACACCAAAAAAGAAACTTTCAGAAAGAAAGTGCATATTTTAGTAACGATTTCTTTCCTTATTATGGTGATGGTTTTCAAGTGGATAGATGATGCCTCTATGATTGGGCTTATCCTGAAATTGGCAGGCTTTACTTACGGGCCGCTGCTTGGTTTGTTTGCTTTTGGGATTTTTACCAAATATAAAGTGAAAGACCATTTGGTGCCGTATATCTGCATCATAGCTCCTACACTTTCTTTCTTGATAGACAAATACCAATCGGATATTTTCGGCGAATTTAAAATTGGTTTGGAACTTTTGATTATCAATGGGTTGCTTACCTTTGTTGGGCTGTGGCTCATCCGAAAGAAATAAAATGAATATACCGATATAAAACTTGGCTCTGCCCGTGCTTTTTTGGCTGGGAGTAAAGAAAAAATATTTAAATTTGCCAATCATTAAAAATTTTAATTTAAAAATATGACTTCAAAAGAAATACGCCAGAAATTTTTAGAATTTTTTAAAAACAAAGAGCATGAGATAGTGCCCTCTGCACCTATCGTTTTGAAAGATGACCCTACGCTGATGTTCTCCAACTCGGGGATGACTCAGTTTAAGGACTTTTTTCTCGGATACAAAGAACCGAAATCTGTCCGTGTAGCCGATACACAAAAGTGTTTGAGAGTTTCAGGAAAGCATAATGATTTGGACGATGTAGGTCGTGATACCTATCACCATACGATGTTCGAGATGCTGGGGAACTGGTCTTTTGGGGATTATTTCAAAAAAGAAGCGATTGCTTGGGCGTGGGAACTTTTGACCGAAGTTTATAAAATACCGAAAGAAAATCTGTATGTAACGATTTTCGAAGGAGATGCTTCTGAAAACTTGGAAAGAGACCAAGATGCATACGATTTTTGGAAAGAACATATCGATGAAAGCCGAATAATAAACGGAAACAAAAAAGATAATTTCTGGGAAATGGGCGAGCAGGGACCATGTGGGCCATGTTCCGAAATTCATGTGGATTTGAGAAGTGAAGATGAAAAAGCCAGAGTTTCAGGGAAGGATTTGGTGAATAATGACCATCCACAGGTAGTGGAGATTTGGAATCTTGTATTTATGGAGTTTAACCGAAAGGCAGATGGCTCATTAGAAAAATTACCAAAACAGAATGTGGATACAGGGATGGGCTTTGAGCGTCTTTGTATGGCACTTCAGGGGAAATCTTCTAACTATGATACGGATGTTTTCACGCCTTTGATAGAAAAAGTAGAGGAGCTTTCAGGGAAAAAATATACAGGAAAACTGGATGATGAAAAGGATATTGCCATTCGTGTGATTGTAGACCACATTCGTGCGGTTTCTTTTGCTATCGCTGATGGGCAGCTTCCTTCCAATGGTGGAGCAGGATATGTTATCAGAAGGATTTTGAGAAGGGCAATCCGCTACGCATTTACTTTCCTTGGGCAGAAAGAACCATTTATTTACAAATTGGTGGCTACACTTGCTCAGCAGATGGGAGGAGCTTTCCCAGAGCTGGACAAGCAGTACGAATTGATTAAAAATGTAATAAAAGAAGAGGAAAATTCATTCTTGAGAACCCTAGAACAAGGACTCCTTATGCTGGATACCATGATGAATAATGCAACTGAGAAAGTGATTTCAGGAAGCAAGGCGTTTGAGCTGTATGATACTTATGGTTTCCCGATAGACCTTACGGCGCTTATTCTCACAGAGAAAGGTTTCACTTTGGATGAAAAAGGCTTTGAAGAAGAATTACAAAAACAAAAAGAACGCTCTCGTGCTGCAGCACAAATGAAAACTGATGACTGGGTGGTTCTTCGCGAGGATGATGAGGAAGAGTTCATCGGGTATGATACTTTGGAGGGAATAGTTCGTGTGACTAAATACAGAAAAGTAGAAAGCCAAAAGGACGGAACGCTTTATCATTTGGTGTTTAATGTTACTCCGTTTTATCCAGAAGGCGGGGGTCAGGTAGGAGACAAAGGTCTTTTGGTTTCTGCAAATGGCGATGTTACCTATATCATTGACACTAAGAAAGAAAATAACCTGATAATTCATCTTTCTGAAACTTTACCGATGAATATAGATGAACCTCTGAAGGCGGAAGTAAAGGGAAGAATCCTTGCAGAGGCCAATCACTCGGCTACGCACTTGCTGCATCAGGCGCTTAGAGAGGTTTTAGGAACGCATGTAGAGCAGAGAGGTTCTCGTGTAGATACGCAGTCTCTGAGATTTGACTTTTCTCATTTCCAAAAAATGACCGATGAGGAAATTTGCGAAGTAGAAAAAAGAGTAAATGAAAGAATTCACCAGAAAATAGCTCTTCAAGAGCATAGAAATATCACCATGCAGCAGGCGATGGATGCTGGTGCGATGGCGCTTTTCGGGGAGAAATACGGAGATAGAGTTCGTATGATTCAGTTTGGAGAAAGTAAAGAACTTTGTGGTGGAACGCATGTGAAAAATACATCGGATATTTGGTATTTCAAAATCGTTTCCGAAGGAGCAGTAGCGGCAGGAATTCGCCGTGTGGAGGCCATTACGAGAGATAGAGTAAGACAGTATTTCTCCGATTTGGAAGAACAAGCGGACAAACTTTCAGAACTATTGAAATCCAAAGATTTGGTAAAACATGTAGAAAAATTATTGGAAGAAAATAATGCTCTGAAAGCCGAAATAGAAGCTTTGAAAAAAGAAAAAGCAAAAGGAGAAATTCAAAACTGGAAGAACGACTTCCTAGACAAAGGCGACAAAAAACTTTTGGTAAAGAGAACATCTCTGGATGCAGGAACAGTAAAAGATATAGTCTTCCAGCTGAAAAAAGAAGTTCCACAGTCTGTGGTAGTTATCCTTTCTGATGCAGGAGAAAAACCAATGCTTACAGTAGGGGTTTCGGCTGATATTGAGGAAAAATATCATGCAGGAAACATCGTGAAAGACCTTGCGAAAGAAATCCAAGGCGGCGGTGGTGGAAACCCAGGTTTTGCTACTGCGGGTGGAAAAAACTTAGATGGCTTAGCCAATGCAGAGAAAAAAGCATTAGAACTATAAAAAGAAAAAGCTCCTTCAAAAAGGAGCTTTTTTTATTTTTTCTTGTTGAAAACTACATCTATCAAAACACCAGAGATGATGATAATTACGCCTGCAATCAGTGAGAAAGTCAGGGTTTCATCGAATAGTCCCACGCTTATCATCACGGCTACCACAGGCTCCACAGCTCCCATGATGGCGGTAGGCGTAGAACCGATATATTTAATTGCGTAAACCAGCGAAACCACTGATAAGGCCGTAGTTATCAGCGAGAATAAAGCCAAATGAGTTCCGATTTCCAGAGAAGGAATGGTAGCACTATTTCCCAAAACAAGTGTTTTAACGAGGAAAAACAACGATGCAAATACCATTGAATAAAAAGAAACTTTCACGCCAGAGGCTTTGATTTTAGTTTTATTAACAATAATCATATACAGAGCATACATCAATGCGCCCAGCAGCGAAACGAAAAGTCCGATGTAATTAATCTCAAAATTATCTTTAATGCTTAAAAGACCCACTCCCACAACTACGATAACCAGTGAAATGGTGGTGGCAAGCGTTATTTTTTCTTTGAAAAATATTCCCAAAATAAGGGCAACCATAATGGGATAAATGAAAAATATAGTAGATGCAATCCCAGGGCTCAGAAAATCATACGCTATAAACAGAAACTCCGCCGAGAGTGCGTAGAAAAGTCCTAAAATACTAAAAATAATACCTTCTTTTAAATTGATTTTTACGCTTTCTTTTTGATAGAAAACCAAATATCCCAAAATCAGAATTGCCGCAATCAAGAACCGATAAAATAAGGCTGTATCTACAGAGAAAAATTCCATTTTTTTCAATGGAATCATAAAAAGCGGAATCATTCCGTAAGTAAGCGCCGAAACGAGGGCAAATAAATACCCTTTTAGTGTATCACTCATTGTTTAGATGATTTTAAAATTTGTCCATTTTTCCTATTTTTAGGAAAATAATTCCGCAAAAATAGGAAAAACCAATCAAATAAATGATTAAATTTGATTCTTTTAAAAATAGGAAGATTTATGCTAGCTTTTATTATGTTGGTTGGGGCTATTATTGTTGGTTTTTACCATTATATTTCATTGTCCTTGAAAGAAAGAGATGTAAAAATAGCAGGTGTTTGGTATAAAATAGGAATAGCTCTTTTAGTTGGGCTTATTGTTGGATTTACTATTTATATAGGATTTAGAATTTATGCAAGTGAGCGTAAATTATTACCTGTCAGTGTTATAGCTTTATTTATTGGGGCGATAATAGAGAGTTTTAGAATTTGTAAAGATTGGAAAATAATAACTAAAAACTTTCTTATCTCTTATTTGGCGAGTTTTCTTAGCTTTTTACCAGGGAAAAGAGAAAGAGTGTATAATTTTGAAACGCATATCATGCTGTGGCCGTATGCATTTTTGTTGG
Organism: uncultured Riemerella sp.; assembly: GCA_938037185.1. Classification (GTDB taxonomy): domain Bacteria; phylum Bacteroidota; class Bacteroidia; order Flavobacteriales; family Weeksellaceae; genus JABCPE02. Next base: position 769 of record CALHQK010000099.1, on the reverse strand, counting down.
TGTTTTCGCTGTTATTTATCACGAAATATAAGGAAAAGATAACCGCCAAACTCACGGAAGGAATTACATTGCTATTGTCAATATCTATGCTGTACTGGTGTTTGGATGTTGGTTTGTTTAGTGATTTTGACAATAAATTTTTAGTTTTTCTTGCTGTTTTTGTGGTTTTTTCTTCGTTGGCATCCATATTTTATATACTTACCGATATAAAATTGACAAAAAAACATAGATTAACATTGAGTATTTGGAGTACGATTATAATACTCGTTTTTTCCATAGATAATATTTATAATGTCTATAATAAAGGAGATTTGGAATCTTTAAAATTGTTTTCTGAAAATTTTATCTTAGCGATGCAATATTTTTTATTGGGGATTTCATCGGTGTATTTTGTTCAGAATGCGACACTAATTTTCAGGTTTCTTCCTAGTAAAGGAGGAAATTATAGTGAGGATTTAGCCAAAATAAAGAAGGAGCATATTTATAGATATTCTGATCAGCAGGTAGATAGCTATCTTGCCTTTTTGTGTTTGGTCTATTCTTTAGTGCTTTATGGGCTTAATATGAAATATCATATATTTCCGAGAAATGTGATGATTTGGTTTGTGATTTTTACATTTCCGATGATACTTAGACTTAGTAAAATTAAAATTTTAAAGTAAGATTAAAATATAAAAAAACGCCCTTTAAAAAGGCGTTTTTTATTATAATTTAAGAAGTTTTGGAAAAAGGATGTTGTTTTCAAGATGGATGTAGAGCTGTAGATATT
>CALHQK010000098.1 GCA_938037185.1 uncultured Riemerella sp. | reverse complement strand
TTTTTTTGAGTTTTTGTGCTATAATCTTCTTACTTTATGACTACTAAATGAATACCCTTTAACCCCTTCTCAACGGATCGATAACCATTAAGTTAGTACCCTTCGACCACTAAATCAGTACCCCATAACCCCTTCCGAACGGGTCAGAATCTGTAATTTTATAAAGCGTTTATCAGGAAAAATTAGAAAGGATAGCCTATCGCAAAGTTGATGACAGGCTCAAAGGGCTTCAGTTTGGATATTCTCCAGCGTTCGCCTTCGTGTCTGTTCGGATCGTATATTTTGTAGGCCAAATCAAACCGGAAAGTCACATAGGCGATATTTATCCTAAGTCCAAAACCGCTGCCTATCCCCAGCTGTTTATAAAACTTGTTGAACTTAAACTCCGTTTCCTCATTATTGTTCCCGTTTCTGAGGTTCCAAATGTTGCCTACATCGGTAAACAAAGCGCCGTGGAACATTTTATTCATCACAAAACGATATTCTATGTTAGAAACGAGTTTCAAGTTTGCCATCATATAAGAACGAACCCCCTCGTCCAGCTGGGAATCCCCAGGGCCAAGCCCGCTGAAAGCCCTCCATGCTCTGATGTCACTAGAGCCTCCATTATAGTAAGAACGCATAAAAGGCATACTGGTAGAGTTCCCATAAGGCAATCCCAGCCCGATAAACAACCGAAGAACAAGGCTGTGGTCTTTATTAAAATTGAAATATTTTCTGGTATCTAAATCAAATTTTGCAAACTGCGAATAAGGTATATGGAAAAGGCTTCTCGCTGTCTTATTCTCTATAATCCCCGCCTCTACTTTCCTGTTTTTAAACACATTGTGCAGGAGAGAAAGTGTGTTCCCTGCCAGCTCTACCTTGGCATTAAAATAAAAAGGATGTTTAAAATCCGCCTTTCCTATTTCATTGTAGAGGAAATTATAGTTAAACGAGGTAATCAATACATCCTGCGTCTGTATATCTTTATTCAGAAGTGACTGCATGAATAGGTTCATATTTCCTTGTTCGTAAGCGCTGAGACCGCTTCTGAACGAAGTATCATCCATAATGGCTTTTGACACCACATCCGAAGTGATATCACCTGCATAGAACCGAGCCAGAAGAGCAGGATTTACAGTCTGATAAAGGGAGAAAACATGGTCTCTCACGCTCCTGTCGGAAGGGAAAAGGTCGTAATAATTATCCTTATTCCGAGTTAAACTCAGCTGGGAGTTCAGCACAGTGAAACGGTGGGATACTACATCGTTTACATTGAGGAAATAATTTATCCCTCCATTGAAGTTGATACGCCCCATCCCGATATTATTCTGGACAGAAGCCCCCAGCGTAATGGAAGAAGAAGGAGAAAAGCGCCTTGGTATGAGCTTGTCAGTACTAAAAGGCAGAATAAACCTTGGAAAACTAAGGCTAAGCTCCCCCGAAAGTTCATAAGCATTGAAGAATTTGTTTTTCTGTTCGCCCGTACTTCCGATAATTCCCGAAAGGTTTATCCCAAAATTCTCGGCTCCTCCGAAGATATTTCGGCTGGTAAATTCTACTGATGGAGAAAAACCAAAATTCAAAATCTGGGAATAATGCACATCTGTAGCTGCCTTTATTTCGTATTTGTTGAGCGGTATCAGGGTGTATCTCAGGTCCAGAATGGTATCGTTCGGTGCGGTGTTGGAACGGCGTGTGAGCGGATTGGTATTAACAATACTAAAATTATTCAATGCCAATAAGTTCCTTTTGGTAAGGTCTATCTGCTTTTGGTTGTAGAGGTCACCGCTATTTACCGTAACGGCGCGCCAAAGCGCTTTACTTTTGAATGCATTATTTACCTTACGCACAGCCACACTGCCTATTTTATCATCAATATGGGTAGAATCCGTTACTTTATCTTTAATGTAAATTTCTATATTTCCTATTGTGTGCTTTTTGTACGATGTTCCTAAAGTATCCTTCATTATGGCCATCACAAGCGGAACATTCTTACTGCTGTTCAGCGTGTCTGCGGTAAAGAATATTTCTTCATTTGTGCGGTTAAAATCATAAAATCCCTCCTCTTTCATCAGTTCATTTACTCTCTTTACCTCTCTTTCCAATACCTTTTGATCAAGTCTGTGCCCTTCTTTTATTAAAATCTTGTTTCTATGTCGCTCATAGATATTTTGGATTTCAGGATATGGGATAATCTGTGCAAAACCCAGAATACGAGTAGGTTCGTTATGAGTAATGATGAATTTATTCTGCCCTTTTTTAGAGGCATCGTTCGTTTTTATTTGATAATTTACTTCTGCATCCCAGAAACCTCTATAAATCAGATAGTTTTTGATTGCATTTGCACTCTGCTGAGTTTTTGCTGGGTCTAAAATCACAGGTGCCTTTCCCAAATTATGAGATATACGACTGAAAAGCATACTTTTGCCGACATATTCTGGATGTCCCGCCTTGATGGACAAAGAATCTCTGAGTTTTCCATTCCTCATATTGGCAGGATAGGTCATATATTTGCTCAGAATAGTGTCGTATTTTGAGTTGGACATGTTATAGAAAATCAGCCCCAGCGGAACGAAAAAGAAACTCTTTCCGTTGGGTTTTTGGACTACATAATCAGGGATACTTCCCGAGTATTTGGTATTATCAGTATATTGAAATTCATTTTTAGTCAGAAGATACTTGCCTTCTGGGACTTTGCTGGTCATACAGGCATAAAATAACAACAATATCGTTGCAAAACAAAAAAATATGTAATACTTTTGAAAATATTTTCTAAAATGCTTACCATTCATACAATAAAAACTTTACAATCTTTAGATAAAAAAAAGTTCAGACAAAAATACAATTTATTCTTGGTTGAAGGAGATAAAATTATCAAAGAACTAAAAAATTCTCCATTTGTTATAAGAGAAATTTATAGTACCGATGATACAGGGCTTGATTTTGCCAAATCTAAAATCTACCCAATTACAGAACGAGAATTAAAGAAAATTAGTCTGCTGCAGCACCCAAAAGATTCCGTTGCGGTGTGCGAACTCAGAAATCAATCTCCTATTTCCACTGATATTCAGTTAGTTTTGGACAATATACAAGACCCTGGCAATCTGGGAACTATCATCCGTCTGGCAGATTGGTTCGGGATTGAGCAGATTATTTGCAGCGAAAATACTGTAGATTTCTACAACCCAAAAGTTATCCAAGCCACTATGGGGTCTTTTACGAGGGTAAATATTGTCTATCAAAACTTAAAAGAACTTTTACAAAACACCGACCGACCTGTTTTTGGAACCGATATGATAGGTAAAAACCTTTACAAAACGGATTTTCCTAAAAGTTTCTATCTTGTTTTAGGAAACGAAGGCAACGGCATCAGCCCTGAAATCAAAAGTTTAGTCACTGAAAGCCTCACTATTCCCCGCTTTGGAAGACTGCAGTCCACCGAAAGCCTGAATGTTTCCATGGCTGCTGGAATTATCTTAGGACAGATTTTTTCTAAGTTTTAAGCCGTTACCAAAGGACTTTCAAACTTTTAGGAAGGACTTTTACTTTCACAGGAGAGGAAATCTGCTTGTACTCGCCATCTATGTGCCAAGTGTCTGTATCCAATGAAAACTCTAGTTCAGAACAAGTGAAATAAGTCAAGTATTTATCCTGTTTCAATGTTTTTGCAAACATTTTCAATGCAAATGGAGCAGCGTACCACACAGGAAATTTTTTCACCAAAACCACATCTACCAAACCATCCGTTACCAGTGCCTGTGGAGCAATGTAAGCATTATTCCCGAACTGTCTGGTATTCGCAAGGTTCATCATCAGATATTCGCCATTGTAGGATTTATATTTCTCCTCAAAGCTGATATTGATAGGTTTAAACTTAAAAAATGTGCTGATAGAGGTCTTGATATAATTCGCAAAACCTCGGCTGGTTTTCTCAAAATTCTTCGCGACCTCGCCATCAAATCCCGCTCCAGAAAGATTGATAGACAGTTTGTTATTGATAGTAAAAGTATCTATTTCCCTATGTTTTCTATTTTTAATTTTAGAAAGAAGGGTATCTATATTTTTAGAAAAATGGTTCTCATTCGCAAAACCATTTCCAGAACCTGCTGGGAATATTCCGAGAATTTTATCCGTGTTGATGAGCTTCTGGGCCACCGTAGATATCGTCCCATCGCCGCCCACAGCCACGAAAATATCCACCTTGTCCATATTATTTTCTATGAAAGAAAAAGTGTCCTCTATCGATTTAGAAATGAGATAAAATGGTTTTTCTACTCTTTTTTCTAAATCATTTACGAAAGGTTTGTATTCTTTTTTCGCGGAGAAAGGATTGATGATAAATGCTACTCGTTCCATTTTTTGATATAAATTAAACTGTCCATGTGATATTTCCGTTCAGAATTTGCTGCATATCTGGCTTGTTTTTTTCCACTTGATTGGTAAAAGTTTCTTCGTAAGAAGCTCTATTTTTTTTATAAAAAACACCGAAAGGGCGTGGGAAATCAGAAAATTCTTCATCAAAATTAAACCTTGCCAAAATCTGGGCTTTCAGGATAGAAGTTTCATCATGTATCCAAAGCTTTGATTCATCGGTATTTTCCGTAATCTCAATGATTTTTGGTTCAAAATTTTCTAAAATAATTCCTTTGGATAAATCCTTTCCGAATTTTAAAGGTTTTCCGTTTTCCAGATAGAGATTTGCCTCTTCTTTGGTGGCTTTATTGGTAAATTCATCAAAAACGCCATCGTTGAAAATCACGCAATTTTGGTAAATTTCCACAAAAGAAGTTCCTTTATGTTTCTGCGCTTCCAGAAGCACCTCTCGAAGGCTTTTCGGCTCTCTGTCCAGCGTTCGCGAAACAAATGTCGCTCCGCTCCCCAAGGCAAGACTCAACGGATTAAAAGGCTGGTCTATCACCCCAAAAGGCGAAGATTTAGTTTTTAGACCAAGCTGGGAAGTTGGTGAAAATTGCCCTTTGGTCAGCCCATAGATTTCATTATTGAAAAGAAGGATATTTACATCTAAATTCCTCCTCATCAGGTGTATAAAGTGATTTCCACCGATGCTCAGCCCATCGCCGTCTCCTGTAATGATCCATACATTCAGCTCAGGATTAGCCAGTTTGATGCCAGTAGCCACCGCAGGCGCGCGTCCATGGATGCTATGGATGCCGTAGGTGTTCATATAGTAAGGAAACCGTGATGAACAGCCGATTCCTGACACGAAAACCATATTTTCCCTCTTGATGCCAATTTCTGGGAGAATGCTCTGAACCTGCTTTAAAATAGAATAATCGCCGCAGCCAGGGCACCATTTTACCTCTTGGTCTGATGCGAAATCTTTTGCGGTGTAAGTTTGGATTTCTTCTTGCATAATTTTATTCGTGTAAGTGTTTCCAAATCAAATCTTTAAGTTCTGTGAGACCTTCCTGCGTAACTCCAGAGAAGAACAAAGGCTTGTATTTTTCTGGAAATTCTGCTGAAATTTCAGCCTTTAATTCATCATCCAAAAGGTCTGATTTTGAAACAGATACGATGAAATCTTTATCTAAAAGTTCTGGATTGTATTCTTTTAATTCGTTTTCCAAAATCTTAAACTCTTCATAATGATTTTTGGAATCCGCTGGAATAAGGAATAAAAGAATGGAATTTCGCTCAATATGTCTCAAAAACCTGTGTCCCAGACCTCTTCCTTCTGCTGCACCTTCTATAATCCCTGGAATATCCGCCATTACAAAGGATTTGTAATTTCTGTATTCTACGATTCCCAAATTGGGTGTGAGTGTAGTGAAGGCATAATCTGCAATTTTTGGCTTTGCTGCCGAAACTACTGATAAAAGCGTAGATTTACCAGCGTTAGGAAAGCCTACTAAACCTACATCTGCAAGGACTTTCAGCTCAAAGATGATGTAGCCTTCTTCCCCAGGAAGCCCAGGCTGTGCGTAGCGAGGAGTCTGATTGGTAGCAGATTTAAAATGCTCATTCCCAAGACCTCCTTTTCCGCCTTTCATCAGGATGATTTCTTGTCCGTGTTCTAATATTTCGCCTAATATTTCGCCGTTTTCATTTCGTGCAACCGTTCCCACAGGCACTTCTATATAAACATCCTCGCCGAAACGCCCAGTGAGCTGGTTTTTGCCCCCTGGCTGTCCGTTTTCTGCCTTTATGTGGCGGGTATACCGAAGTGGAAGAAGTGTCCATTCCTGTGCATTTCCTTTCATGATGACATGTCCGCCACGCCCTCCATCGCCGCCATCAGGACCGCCTTTTGCTATATATTTTTCTCTTCTAAGATGAGCCGAACCTGCACCACCATGCCCTGATTGGCAGTGAATTTTAACATAATCTACAAAATTTGACATAGATATTTTTTTGAAATGTTTTAGGTTTGAAAATTTTTCAAACCGATTGCAAAGATAAAAATTAAATTGATAAACTTCTGAAAATAGGCAGCATAAAAAAGGCTTCCAATTTTTGTTGAAAGCCTTTTTTAGTTTATTTGATTTTTTCTACTTCTGCGTAGAGTTTTTCTGCGATTTCTGCGATTTCTCCTACGCCGTTCACTTCTACATATTTGCCTTGCTTTTTGTAAAGTTCAGCTACTTCGGCAGTTTTAGTGTAGTATTCTTTTATTCGGTTTCGGATGATGTTTTCATCAGCATCATCACTTCTACCGCTGGTTTTACCGCGTTCCAAAAGTCTTTTTACCAAGATTTCATCTTCTACAACGAGGGAAAGACAAATGTCAATCTGGTCATTCAGTACATTTTTTACAATATCCTCCAATGCCTCAGTCTGGAATGCTGTTCTTGGAAATCCATCGAAGATAAACCCTTGAGCATCAGTTGGTTTTTTAAGTTCATCGATAAGCATATCGATGGTAACTTGGTCTGGAACAAGCTCTCCTTTGTCCATATAGGATTTGGCTAATTTACCAAGTTCTGTTTCATTCTTGATATTATGTCTGAAAAGGTCTCCTGTGGAGATTTGTTTCAAGTTGAATTTCTGGATTAAATTCTGAGCCTGAGTGCCTTTACCACTTCCTGGAGGCCCAAAGAGTACGATATTTATCATTTTATGAAGAGTTATTATTTTTTAGTGGTTGATTCTTCCTTCTTCGAGCTGGTAGAGGTCTGGAAGGTTTCTTCCAAGCTCATCATAGTCTAATCCGTAGCCGAGCACGAATTTATTAGGAATTTCTTTTGCTACATAATCAATCGTGAAATTTTTCTTGAAAACTTCTGGTTTTAGCAGTAAAGAAGCTACTTTTAGAGATTTTGGGCGATGTGTATTTTTGAAATATTCGATAAGACTTTCTATCGTATTTCCTGTATCTACGATGTCTTCCATCAAGATGATGTGTCTTCCGTCCACTTCTTTAGTGATATCCATTTTTTTATAAACGATTCCCGTGGACTGAAGTCCGCCATTGTAAGAACTTACCTGTAAAAAGGCTACTTCGCATCTTCCTGGGTAATATTTCATAAAGTCTGAAAAAAACATAAAAACGCCGTTCAGAACTCCGATAAACACAGGAACTTCATCCTTATAGTCTTCATAAACCTTTTCTGCAAGGTCTTTTATCACTTTCTGCAGTTCCTCATTGGTAAGATAAGGAACAAAATGTTTGTCATGAATTGTAATACTGCTCATATTTTTCCAAAATGCAAAAATAAGAATTTTATTGTTTGTTTCTATTATAAATCAAGATTAAATTTTGATAAATCAACTTTACTGCATTAAATTATTTTAGAAAATTTATTACTTAAAATAAAGCTATAAAATTTCTGAAAGTTTTTTCGTGAGATTTCTTCTGGAATACTGCTGGACGCTTTGCTGGTTGGCTTCCAAATTTCCTGTTTTCCACTGCTGATATATTTCTAAAATATAGTTTTTAATTTCCTGATTATCAGCATATCCAAAATGCCTACCCGAGCCTGTTTCTTTCAAAATATCGGCTACATCGCTTTCTTTTGGCCCAAAGGAAACAATCTTTTTCCCAACTGTCAGATATTCAAATAATTTCCCTGGAATGATTCCCTTGGATGTATTGCGGTCAAAGTTTGTAATCAGCAGAATATCTGAATTATTCATTTCCTCAACAGCCCTATTATGAGAAAGATAGCCACATAAATTCACATTTTTCCCAAGAGGAGAAGACTCTATCTTTTGTAAAATTTTATCATCTATCCTGCCCACAAATTTCAGCTCAAAATCTTTTGAAAAATCTTTGTTTTCCTCTACCAAAACATTCAGGATTTCCCAAAGATTTTCAGGATTTCTAAGCTGCTCCAAAACTCCGATATAGCTCAAAGTAAATTTCTCTGTTTTGGATTTTTCTGCAATCAGCTCGTTTTCATCAAATCCGTTGGTTATGCAGACTGCATTTGCGCCTTTTTTCCTAAAATTTTCAGCATCTGTGGGACTTGTAGCAAGAGTAATATCTGCATTTTTAAAGACCTTTTCTTCCAAAGTTCGGTGCTTTTTGTCCGCCAATTTTGTCAGTTTAAGATGCTTGTAATACGATATTTCTGTCCATGGATCTCTAAAATCTGCAATCCATTTCAGATTTGGGAAATATTTTTTAAGTTCCAAACCTATCAAATGAAGGCTGTGAGGCGGCCCTGTGGTCACCAAAACATCAAAATGATTTTCCTTTAAATACTTTTTCAAATATTCTACGGAAGGTTTTACCCAAAAAACTCGGGCATCGGGAATGAAAAAATTGCCTCTGATAAAAATAGACAGCTTGGACATAAAAGACTGGTTTTCACCAATATCAAACTGTCCTGACTTAAATTTCTTATTCTTCTTACTGAATATTTCAGCAAGTTGGTAAGGCTCCCAAATTTTAGTTTTAATAGTTTCTAAATCAGGAGATAAATCCTTACTCAAACTCTCATCCAAAAGCGGATAAGATGGATTTTCTGGAATGAAAACCGTGGGTTTCCAGCCAAATTCTGGCAGGTATTTTGTGAATTTCAGCCATCGCTGAACCCCTGGCCCGCCCGCAGGAGGCCAATAATAAGTGATGATAAGGATTTTTTTTCTTACCATTTAGTTTTCAGTATTTTTAACAGCAGTTTTTCTTCTAAATTTCAAAAATCCCCCCACACTCAGCAGCAGGAATATTCCAAATGCACTCATGGAAATCATTTTCCCTTTTTCGATAACTTCTGGCTCAAATACCATTCTAACTTCATGATTTCCAGCAGGAACGAATACAGCTCTGAGCAGGTAATTAGCCTTGATATAAGGGACTTCCTTACCATCGAGAAGTATTTTCCAGCCTTTCGGGTAATAAATCTCTGAAAACACTGCCAGCTGAGGGGTTTTTGACTGAGTCTTGAATTCCAACTGATTAGGTTGATAATTTTTCAGCTCAATCACCGCCGTGCTGTCGCTCTGCAAGTTTTTTCCCTCAAAGTATTTTTGGTCTTCCACTAAAACAACAGCCGTTTTCTTATTATCAATTTCGCCCACCGCTTTTATTTCCTCATTTGGAGTTTTAACAAACTGAATATCAGATACAAACCAAGCATTTCCATTTGCATTAGGATTGATTTCAGCTCTTGGCTCTTGTAGAGAACCTAGCAGAATATATTTGGTATTCAGCATGTTAAGAATATTCAGTGTTTTCTTATTGTCTGTTACAGAGAAATATTCGTTAATCAAATCATCGTATCTGCGCAGTTTTACGGCATGATAACCACCGACAGAAGACTTGAAATAAGAAGTCGTAGTTTCATTGAAAGGACTGATAATAGAGTTAAAAATCCTATAATGCCCCTTGTCTTTCTCTGTCAAAATAGAAAGAGTTTTATTCATTTCTGCTTGAGCAAGAAGTCTCTGCACTTCGGTGTTATCTCCCGCTTTTTCTATCAGATAATCAGACACTTCCGTAACAAAAGGCTCTTGGACAAATTCTTTATCCACAAAATTATCATTGTTCAAATATCGCTTATTCACTGACCATAAATCAAAGAAACTAACCGCCCCAATGATGATAAGCGCTATATTTTGAGTTAATTTTTGTTTCATCGTTAAAAACAAAACACCCAGCACGGCTCCCACATAAAAAATGGCTTTTATGCTGTCTTCTCTAAACATTCCGTATCTTTCATCTATCAGATAATCAAGGATATATGGCGGAAGATATCTTTTCTCCGTTTCGGTATAAAATCCAAGTAAAGATTTCCCAAAAACCAGCATTAAAAGCAAGAACACAAGCACTCCCCCTCCTGCATACATCAATATTTTTTGCTTGTATCCAGTTGTCAGATTTTTATTATTAAAAAACGAATAAAGCCCTACAATAGCGATGAGTGGGAATAAAAGCTCCACAACCACCAAAATGGAAGACGGCGCACGGAATTTATTATACAACGGAACAAAATCAATGAATAAATCACTAACAATCAATAAGTTGCTTCCCCAAGCAAGCATAATCGTAAGCACAGAAGCCCCTAAAATCCAATACCTATATTTTTTAGGAGCGAAGAAAAACCCTAAAAAAGCAAGGAAACAGACTACAGCTCCTTGATAAGCAGGCCCCGCTGTACCAGGCTGTTCGCCCCAGTAAGTAGGACTGGAAAAACCTTTCATGATGTTATTCACTTCCTCCTGTGAAGTAGCATTTTCCTGTACCAAATCCTGAATATTCTGCATTATTCTGTCAGAACCTTTTTCTTGGGAAGAACCTCCGTAAATCCTTGGAATAAAGAGATTTAGAGTTTCTAATTTCCCATAGCTCCACATCAGCATGGCATCTCTATTCATGCCGTCTTTGGAAGCGTGATTTTGTTTTTTATCTTCTAAAATTTGTTTCCCTCTCACGGTTTCCTCAGCATATTCTCTATTTGCCAAGAGTCTTTGAGAGTTCATACCTATTCCCAAAAGAAAAGCCAAAGCCAAAACTCCAGAAGAAATCCCAAAATGCTTCCAATCGCTCTTTTTGAGCAAAACTCTTATCAATTCCGAAAGGAATAAAAATCCTATCCCAATGAAAAGATAATAAGTCATCTGAAAGTGGTTCGCAGCTATTTGTAAGCCCATGAACAGAGCCGTTACAACAAATCCCAAAAGATATTTTTTCCTAATATAAACCAGTAAAATCCCTGCCAAAAGCGGCGCAAAATAAGTGATAGTATGCACTTTCCCATTATGCCCAGCACTGATAATGATATAAAAATAAGTGGACAGCCCAAAAAATGTAGCGCCCAAAAGAGCATATTTCCAGTTTCTAACGGCGGTCATCCCAAGCAGGAAAAAACCAGCAAAAAGCAAAAACAAATAGTTAGCTGGTTTCGGCAGGAAATTCAGAGCATTATCCACATGTTTTATAATATCTCCACGAAACTGCGCTCCTGTCTGATAAGTAGGCATCCCACCGAACATGGCATCACTCCAATAGGTTTCCTCGCCATTCTTTGCACGATAGTCTAAAAGCTCCTTTGCGCCGCCTTTATACTGGACTATATCATGCTGTATAATCTCTTTCCCTTGAAAAACAGGATTAGTATAAATCAAGGCAATAGCAATGAACAAAATAAGGCTTCCTGCTATATAAAAAATATTTTTATTCTCTTTAAACATAGTTTTAAAACTTAAAAAATCTGCCCAAAAATACTATTTTAATATGGATTTTTATAAAATATTCATATAAACTTTATACTCATCAACAAAATGCCTATATTTGCCATGAAAATAAAAGAATTATCATTTCATGAAAAAATCATTATCATTTGCTTGGATATTATCATCAATAATATCATACGCACAAGAAGGACATGTAGGTATAAATACCAATACGCCAAAAGCTACGCTTCATGTAGAGAGTAAAGTAACCAGCCCTACCAGCCCTCAAGGGATTATTCCTCCTCATGCTACATCTTCAGAAATAGACAGCTGGACAGGAATGGTACGAGGAACCTTAGTATACAATACAACAACAAATTGTATAGAATTCTATAACGGCTCCGACTGGATTAGCAATTGTGACAGCTCTACTCCTCCTGCTCCGTCTCCTCTTCCCATTCCTAATGGAATAAAACTAGGAAGCAGTAGTAAATCTATCGTTTCTATATTTGATGAAGATTACTTGCCTTATACATTGCCTGCATCTGCAGCTACATGGAGCAGTACACCTGCTGATGGTGTCAAAGAATCAGTAAAGATAGATATTAAAGGAAAAATACCTTATCCTAATGGAATACAAGTAAAAATACCTGTTACAGTAAGTGCAGGAGGTGCTATACCTGCGTATGAGCAAAAGATATACATCAATGAGAAATATAAAACAGCTGATGGCAAAAGACAAAATATAATATTATCTTGGCCAGCACAAAACCTTAGCACATCTGATGAATACATTACAGCTACTATAAGACCAGAGCTGTTTGATTTAAACATTAAGCAATTAGATGTTAATTCTGGTATTGGAAAGGACTTGAATGGTCTTGAATTAGCTACTTTTACTTATCCTCAAGAAAATGGAAGCTCTGCGATAAGTTCTTTTGAACTTAGAGCTATTGCCGGTATTCCTGATAGATACTACGGAATGAAAACACAAGATTACGCTGGTTCATGGGCAAATAATGCCGAAGAACATAATTTTATTTACCTTCTTACGAAAGGTATAGATGGTAAAATATGGCTTAATCACAATTTAGGTGCAGAATATACAGATGCCAACAATCCTCGTGGTAATTTTGACCCAGCTAAAAAACCAGACAGCAGAGAAGATTATTTAGCCTTTGGTTCTTTCTTCCAATGGCAGCGTATAGCAGATGGGCATGAGCTAATGTTGTGGACAAGCCAATCATCAGGAACAGCGAGTTTAACTACAAGCACTAAGGCAAGTTCTTGGACAAACGCGGGAACAAATAAATTTATTACAACATCAGCAACTAATGAGTTTTGGGTTGTTAATGCTCTTGCAACAGCAGGTCCTCATAACCTATGGCAGGCTAATGGTTCTAATAACCCATGTCCCGACGGCTTCCATGTACCCACTAAAAATGAATTCCAAAACTGGATAAACAGATTAGGTTCTCCTACTGGAGATGGTGCTTTTGAAGATTTACATCTCACTTCCGCTAGCCACAGACACAGTAGTATGGGTAATTTTGGTTATACTACAAGAACCCATTATTCCATATCAGAAATAGATGCTACCGGTAGTGTTCCCGCCCTTTATATGCGAGGTAATGACCAACTAAACACCAATTATAGTTATGGTAACGGATTAGGTATGTCCGTAAGATGTATACAAAACTAACTGAAATAAATAAAAAAAGCTCAAGATGTTCTCTTGAGCTTTTTTAGTATCAAATCTAATCTTTCACTTCTTCGTAATCTACGGTTTCTGCATCCCATTTTATATCTTTCTTAAATTCCTTTTTAGATGCAGAACTGCTGTTATTTCTTTGATTTTCGTATTCTCTCTGCTGTGCATTTGCAGCTTTATAAAACTTAAAAAACACAGTCCTTCTGATAAACTGCAAAATCAGATAACATATAAAACAAAATAAAAGAAATCCTATCAGTGCCTTCATAACAATTAGTTTATTGTAATTGTACTGTCAGAGGTTTGAGTGACGGATTCTGTCTGTTTTCCATCGGTCATGCTCTGTTTGTTAGTTGTTTTGATATTAAGGCTAGATTTTTTAATCCATCCTGTATTTTGGTCTATCGTGATATTTCCCTGCTGAGTTCCTTGTATGCTTATAGTGGCGGTAACTCCCTGCTGAGTTTGTTTTTCAGATTTTAGAGGAATTCCTCCTTTTATAGAAATCTCTGCGATACCATTTTCTACCTTTGCGAGAGTATAAGTAACAGAAGATTTCACCTTTCCATCTGGAGTGATGTTGTCCGTTTCTGTCCAGCTCTCTCCTATTTTCACCCCTTTTTTAGGTAAAATATTGATTCCTTTGGAGAATTCTTCTTTTATCAATTTTTCATTAAAACCTTGTTTAAACTGCTCTATGAAAGCCTTTTTAGTTTTTGCATCTTTGATTAGAGGCGAAACAGCTTTTTCGATTTTTGCATAAAGGTCATTAATTCCAGAAATAGAAATCACTTCTCCATTTTCCTTCATTTTAACTGTAAACTTGCTTCCTGCCAATACTTTATTGATATTCCAGATGTTTTTCAGTTGTTCTTCCTTCGGCGCTGCAGCTTTGGTGTCTATTACCATCGTTTTCCCATCAGCTGTGGAAGTCATTTTCTTTCCTACAATATTCAAAGTCAGTTCATAAACACCATTTTCAAAGTTTTCCACCACTACATTTCTCTCATCTACTACTTCCTGCGTTCCGCTCATGGATTTTCCTGTGTGGTCTTTGATAGTTTGGATTTCTTTCTGTGTTGATGAAAACGGATAAGTTTTCCCTTTCTCTAAAACAAATTTCTGTGTATAAACTCCCACACTATCCGAAATCGCCATTACTACTGACTCCGTTTTTTCCTCTTCTGTGGTTGTTTTTTCTGCGTTTTCAGTAGTTGAAGTTGTTTTTTTATCTGTATTTTCAGTTGATTTTTTATCCTGACTGCATGCTACAATGGTCATTCCTATGATTCCTATTGCTAAAATTCTCTTTATCATTTTATAATTATTATTTAAAGTTTAGTTTAATCTTTGTCTTACCGCTTCATAAAGCACCGCTCCACAGGCCACGGATACATTGAGCGACTGGGTTTTTCCCTGCATTGGGAGTTTTATTTTCTCATCAGAGTGGTGGAGAACTTCTTTAGAAATTCCTGTTTCCTCGTTACCCATCACGATGGCACATGGCTCACAAAAATCAACCTCATAGAGCAATTTCTGTGCCTTTTCCGTAGAGGCATAAACCAATATTCCCGACTGCTGGAGATAGTCCACCGTATGGGCAAGGTTTTTCTCTTTACATATTTTAATGTTATATAGCGCCCCTGCCGAAGTCTTCATCGCATCAGAATTGATAGGTGCCGCCCCTTTATCTGGGATAATTACAGCATCTACACCTACGCATTCAGCAGTTCTGCATATTGCCCCAAAGTTTCGCACATCGGTCAATCTATCCAAAATCAATAAAAACGGAACTTTCCCCTCTTCAAAAAGCTGTGGAACGACATCTTCCACCTTATAAAAAGCAACATCCGAGATGAAAGCCACCACGCCCTGATGATTTTTTCGGGTAAAGCGGTTCAGCTTCTCCACTGGAACATAATTTGCCCTGATTCCGTGCTTTGAGAGTAGTTTTTTCAGCTCTGCGATAATGTCGCCCTGCAATCCATTTTGGATAAAAATTTTATCAATGGTTTTTCCTGCCTCTATGGCCTCTATCACTGGCCGCAGACCGAATATAAAGTCGTCTTTCATGTTTTCTTTTTTAATATTTTTCGCCTAAAATGGCTCTTTTTTGCGCCAAAACATAACCGTAATGCTGGCATTCATGCATATTATTATAAATAACGGCATCGCGGATGCTCATCAGCTTTAAGCCAAAACTCGTGGAGTATGGCTGATAATCAGCAAAATATCCCTTAGCATAATCCGAAGCCAGCAGTTTGGAAGTTTCCTTCAGCAGAAAGTTTAAATCCTCTACATCACCGGCTGTTACATCAAAATTAGGAAGTGTTCCTTTCTTGTATTTGTCTATCCAGCTGTCATCAATCCGAAAATCATTCCCCGTAAGGTAATAATGCAGCAACTGCTGTGTAGCCACACAGTGGGCAATGTTCCAGAAGATATGATTATTAAACCCATCTGGAATATAGAGAAGCTGTTCCAGTGGAGTTCTTGCCAAAACGCTGGAGAGATTTTCCCGAATCTGCAGATGAGCTGTAAAAAGATAATCCATCTTAATTTTTTAACCTCCAAAAGTAGTGTAATTCTATGAGAATACCAAAAGAATTAGTGCTTTATCTTATTTTCGGTGCGGAGAGAGTTTTCCAAAGGGCTTTCAGCCTTTTCATTAAAGTAAAGATGAAGCATGAAAACTGCCAGCCAGCCGATAATCATCATTTGTATATATCGGTCGCGGAAGAGTATCTTGGCAGGAGGCTCCGTGCTGTTATAAACCAAAATAAGCTGGAGATACCTAAGCACCGCGAATATCACAAAGAATATCGTATAAAAAATCTGCTGGTGAAAGCGCTGCTGAACCTCCGGCGAGAAGGTAAACATCACATAACAGACCACGGTAAGCGTGCTGCTGAGAGCCAAAATAGTGTCTGCAAAGGGCAGATTATAGCCGTCTAATGCCTTTCTGGTTTTTCCGGTGGTCTGGGCGGCTATCAGTTCTCCGCGCCTCTTCCCTACGGCGAGAACCAGCGCCAGAACGAAGGTAAGCAGCACCGCCCACTGCGAGACAGGAATCCCCGTGATGCTGCCCCCCGCGAAAACACGCAGCACAAAACCGAAAGCAATGGTAGAAACATCCACCACGGCGATGTGTTTCAGCTTTATGGAATAGGCTATATTCATCAGGATATAGAGCAGAATGATAAGGGAGAAGTCTCCCATCTCTAAATCTAAGCCCCACTGCCCTGCTCCCAGCATTAAGGCGCACAAAATCAGCAGAAAGACAAACAGAATTTTTGCCGAAGCCCTGCTGACCGCCCCAGAAGCCAAAGGGCGGCGGCATTTCTCGGGGTGTTCCCTATCGGAGGCGATGTCCAGATAATCATTAAAAATATAAATGCTGCTCGCCGTCAGAGAAAACACCAAAAACCCGAAGACACTCGCCATGAAAAGGGAAAAATCAAGGAAATTGCCCGAAAAAAAGAGGGGAATGAAGACAAAAACATTCTTCATCCACTGCTCTACCCGAAGTAACTGAAAATAATTCTTCATGCCGACAGAAAATATGGCAAATGTAAGAAACTTCCCAAAATAAAATATTTAATATATTTGCTCAAGCAAAAAAAACTAAAACTTTTACTCAAATATATGTATGAATCATTTGTTATACCGAATTATGTAAATTTTGTAGAATAAAAGACAAAATCCGAAAAGCAAAAAGCAAAAAATAATGGAAATAATATTCAACCAATATGAAAAAGTATATTACCTTTCTACTAATGCTGTGTTTTGCTCTAAACAATGCCCAGCAAAATGATATAAAAACCCTAACCGCAAAAGCAGAACAAGGAAATGCAGAAGCGCAAAATAATTTAGGAAGTCTTTATTATAGTGGAAATAGTGTGGAACAATCCTACGAAAAAGCAGTCTTTTGGTTTACTAAAGCTGCAGAACAAGGAAATTTAACAGCACAATATAATTTAGGTATTATTTACAGCAATGGAAATGGCATAGAACGATCCTATAAAAAAGCTGTCTATTGGTGGCAAAAAGCAGCGGAACAAGGAAATACAAATGCTCAATCTAGTTTAGGACATTCTTATTATAATGGAAATGGTGTAGAAAAATCCTATAAAAAAGCTGTCTATTGGTGGCAAAAAGCAGCGGAACAAGGAAATGCAAATGCTCAATTTAATTTAGGAATTGCCTATAAAAATGGTTATGGCGTAGAACAATCCTACGCAAAGGCTGTATATTGGTTTACTAAGGCAGCTGAACAAGGACACGCCTATGCCCTATTCAATTTAGGTTACGCTTATACGAATGGAAATGGTGTAGAAAAATCCTATGAAAAAGCTGTATATTGGTTTACTAAAGCTGCAGAACAAGGAAATGCAAACGCTCAATTTAATTTAGGTGTTGCTTACTATAATGGATTAGGCGTAGAACAATCCCATGAAAAGGCAGCATATTGGTTTACCAAAGCGGCAGAACAAGGAGTTGTAGAGGCTCAATATAATTTGGGAATAGCTTATGAAAAAGGATATGGCGTGGAACAGGACAAAAACAAAGCTATCTACTGGTATAAGAAGGCTTGTGAAAGCTTTGATGACGAAGCCTGCAAAAATTTAAACAGAATAAAATAGGAAAAATAACAAAAACAGCCTCTCTAATAAGAGTCTGTTTTTTTCATTAAGAAAACAATTTTTCTAAAAATACTCCGTTACATAAAAGTAATTTATATCTTTGTGCCGTATTAATTTAAAAAAATTATAAAATGAAATTAAGTAAAAAATTTCTTTTTAGTATAGGACTGGCAGCCAGCACAGCAGGATTTGCCCAAGAAAATATACAACCCGTACTTACAGGGGCGCCGTTCCTAAGGATAGCACCAGATGCGCGTTCTGGAGGGATGGCAGACCAAGGGGTAGCTACTACGCCAGACACCTATTCACAATATTGGAATGCTGCTAAATATCCTTTTGCAGAGGCTAATACTGCCGTAGGAGTGAGTTTCACACCATATCTGAATAAAATCACTAGTGATATATTCCTCATTTATGGCTCTTTTTTCACTAAGTTGGGAGATGAAGACAGGAGCAGCATCAGTGCCAGTGTTTATTATTTTAACATGGGGACTATAGACCTTACCACTATTGTAGGAACTACGCCTCAGGCAGCTGGTTCTACCAAACCGAGTGAATTCTCGCTGGATGTAGCCTATGGATTAAAATTAGCTGAAAGTTTCTCTATGGCAGTTACGGGGAGATATATCCGCTCGGATTTGTCTGGTGGGTTTAATTCCAACAGCACCCTGAAAGCAGCCAATACCTTTGCCGTAGATATTTCGGGGTATTATCAGTCGGCCAACTTACCGAGTTTTGGAGACAAAGAAGGAAGAATAAGAGGTGGCTTCGCCATCCAGAATTTAGGTCCAAAACTGAATTACAGCAATGATTCCAGTTCCAAATCTTATCTTCCTACAATGGCAAGACTTGGTGCAGGATACGACCTCTTTTTGGACGATAAAAACCGTATAGGTCTTACCACAGAAGTTTCTAAAATATTAGTTCCCGCAGCAGAGCAGATAACCAATGGAGGCATTGTTTCCTATACTTATCCGGATGTGAGCGTAATAGCGGGAGTCGGCAAATCTTTCGGAAATAAGAAAAGCCTCATGTATAGTATAGCGGCGGATTATTCTTATAATAATATTTTTGACATTCGTGCTGGATACTTCCATGAAAGCCTTGAACAAGGAGGAAGACAATTTGCAACGGTGGGTGTAGGATTTAAATACAGCTCTTTCGGGCTGGATGTGTCCTATCTCATCAATACTTCTAAGATTAATTCCGCATTGGACAATTCACTTAGATTTGGGCTGACTTGGAACATCAACGAATAAAAAAACATAATTGTTGCTTTTTAGATAAAAAAAAACCTAATCCGTGTTTTGATTAGGTTTTTTATTTCACTGAACAACAGCAAGATAAAAATCTTCTATTTTCTTAATTTCGGCAGTAAACGAGTCAGAGGAAATTTCATTAAACACTCGGCATTCTATTGAGGAGGCTTCCAAATCAAACCCCGAAACTTCGTAATGCTCCCTAAACGACCAAAATTTAGCTGGATGAATTTTGTATAAAGCCTCTTTGATAGTCCAAATCGCTGTCAAAAAATCCAGTTCTCTTGGGTTTTCAATCCATTCATATTCCGTTTTGTAGAGAAATTTTGATTTTAGTTTTTGTAATTTGACATCTATTTTCTCCAAATCTATTCCTATTTTCCGTTTAGAAACGGCTATTGCAGCATAAGGAAAAGAATGACTGATGGATATATACCTGTCCGAAGGCTGCAAATAAGGCTCTCCGTTTTCATGATAAAAAATCTTATAATCTGGGAGAAGCATTTTGAGCATTTTCCTAATCATCAGGACTTCCATCTGTTTTTTATGATGATAGCCTTTTATCTTGTGCAGAATTTCTGGTTCTAGAAGAAAATCTCTATCAAAGACCTCTCCTTCCTGATATTTCCATATCAAGATGCGGGTTTCATTATTAGAAAAATCTCTAAAAACAGGCATGTCAGCATTAAATTTACGGCTTCTACTTATTTTGCAGAAGCCGTATTTATTATTGGTTTAAACTAATTTGATAAATAGATTATCTTCTGTTTTTTCTACTTTCACGATGTTGCTTTTCGTAAGGTTTTTGGTTGCTTTGTCCCATTTTTTACCAGAAAGTTGGGATTTTTCTTTAACATCAGTAAGCGGCATCGCTTCACCAGATTTCAAGATTTCTAAAATCAGTTTTTCATCATCTCCTAGTTCTATTGCTGGCATTTTCTTTTCTGGTCTCATCTGAGGGAAAAACAACACTTCTTGGATGGATGCGTTATTGGTAAGGAACATCATCAGTCTGTCCATACCTATCCCTAAACCAGCAGTTGGAGGCATTCCGTATTCCAAAGCACGCAGGAAGTCTTGGTCTATGAACATCGCTTCATCATCTCCTTTTTCGGAAAGTTTCATTTGTTCTTCGAATCTTTCGCGCTGGTCTATTGGGTCATTCAGCTCAGAATAAGAATTCGCAATTTCCTTGCCACAGACCATCAGCTCAAATCTTTCAGTCAAGCCTTCTTTATCTCTGTGTTTTTTAGTCAAAGGCGACATTTCTATTGGGTAATCCGTAATGAAAGTAGGCTGGATAAAGTTACCCTCACATTTTTCTCCAAATATTTCATCTATCAGTTTTCCTTTACCCATCGTCTCATCTACATTTATACCGATAGATTTCGCGAATGTTCTAAGTTCTTCCTCGCTCTTGCCAGTGATATCGTACCCTGTAAATTTCTTGATGGCATCCGTCATAGAAATTCTTTCGTAAGGCGCTTTCCAGTCTATTTCGTGTTCTCCGAAAACTGCTTTGGTTGTTCCATTTACTGCTTTGGCACAATGCTCCAAAAGTCTTTCGGTGAAGTCCATCATCCAGTTGTAATCCTTGTATGCTACATAGATTTCCATTGCCGTAAATTCAGGGTTATGGGTTCTGTCCATTCCTTCATTACGGAAGTTTTTAGAAAACTCATATACACCATCAAAACCACCGACAATCAGTCTTTTTAGATACAATTCATTGGCAATTCTAAGGTATAATGGAATATCCAAAGCATTATGATGAGTGATAAATGGCCGCGCGGCAGCTCCCCCAGGGATTGATTGCAAAATAGGCGTTTCTACTTCAAAATATCCAGCATCATTAAAGAACTGGCGCATCGCATTGAACAGTTTAGTTCTCTTTACGAAAACATCTTTCACTTCTGGATTTACTACTAAATCTACATATCGCTGGCGGTAACGAAGTTCAGGATCGTTGAATGCATCATGAACAACGCCGTTTTCATCTATTTTAGCAAAAGGCAGCGGTCGGAGAGTTTTAGTCAAAAGAGTGAAATTTTTCACCATTACTGTCATTTCTCCTACCTGAGTTTTGAACAATTCTCCCTCTACACCGATGATGTCACCGATGTCCAAAAGGTGTTTGTACACTTCATTATAAAGCTCTTTATCATCAGTTGGGCAGATTTCATCTCTGTTGAAATAAACCTGAATACGCCCAGAAGAGTCCTGCAATTCGGCAAAAGAAGCCTTCCCTTGTATTCTTCGGGAAATAAGTCTTCCAGCTATTTTTACCTTTTTTCCTTCTTCAAAACCTTCTTTTATAGACTGTGCGGAGTCCGTGATAGTATATTCTTCTGCTGGGAACGCATTGATTCCCATTTGGGTAAGTTTTTCTAACTTCTCGCGGCGTATGATTTCTTGTTCTGATAATGACATTTCTAATCTTTATTTAATTAATTTGCAAAAGTAATTTTTTTTCATCAATTATTGATGCGAAACATTAAATTTGTAACATGAATACCAAAATAAAATTTGAAGATTTAGGTTTGATGGACTATCAGTCGGCTTGGGATTATCAGGAAAAGCTCATGCGCGGGATTATAGACCTCAAACTTCAAAACAGACAGCAGACCGCACAGCAGGAAACGCCCAATTACCTCCTCTTCGTAGAGCATCCTCATGTATATACTCTCGGGAAATCGGGCGACGAACACCATATGCTGATAGACGAGAAGAAACTCAATGAAATAAACGCCACATATGTGAAAACCAACAGAGGCGGCGACATCACCTACCACGGTTTCGGGCAGATAGTAGGCTATCCCGTGCTAGATTTGGAGAATTTCTTTACCGACATCCACCGCTACATGCGGAATCTGGAAGAAGTAGTCATCCGCACCATGGCAGAATACGACCTGAAAGGCGAAAGAAGCCAAGGTGAAACCGGCGTCTGGCTGGATACCGGCAAACCCTACGCCAGAAAAATCTGCGCCATGGGCGTAAAGGCCTCCCGCTGGGTCACCATACATGGTTTCGCCCTCAATGTCAATACGGACATGGCGTACTTCCAAAACATCATTCCGTGCGGAATCAAGGGCAAACAAGTTACTTCTTTGGAGCAGGAATTACAGCGGAAAATCCCTATGGAAGAGGTCAAAGACAAACTAAAAAAACACTTCGCCGAGGTGTTCCAATGTTCTTTTTACTAAAAATCCCAGCCTTTTGAGCGGGATTTTTCCTTTTTTCTTCATCGCCTTAGAAGTTTTCATCATGTCTTCTTTTCGGCAGACATTGTCTAAACTTCCGCTCATCTTTCCCAAAACATTTCCCATGTAGGATATTTAATTTTTCATCTTTCCCATTGAATAGTTTTCATCGCCTTTGTTAAGTCTTTATAAACTTCGCAATAAACCACCTTTCCCAAACCTCCGCACACCTGTGCAGGACTTCCGCAAACATCGTCCAAAGAACGGCGCACATTGTCTAAACTTCCGCACATCTTTCCCAAAGCATTTTCTATGTAGGATATTCAATTTCCTATCTTTCCCATTGAATAGTTTTCATTGCCTTTGTTAAGTTCATGAAAACTTCGCAATAAACTATCTCTCCCAAACCTCCACACACCTGCGCGAGACTTCCGCAAACATTTCCCAAAGAACGGCACACATTGTCTAAACCTCCGCAGAGCTTTGCCAAGCTTTAAACCTCGTTTTCTTCTTGATAAAACAAATGTTCTGTCAAAATGAAAATCTTTTGCCGTAGTTCAATAAATTTTCCTATTTTTGGGCTATGATAAAAGCGAAGAATATTTATAAATCCTACGGAGATTTACAAGTCCTCAAAGGCGTGAATCTCAATATAGACGAGGGCGAAATCGTCTCCATCGTAGGCGAATCGGGCGCCGGAAAATCTACCCTGCTGCAGATTTTGGGCACTCTGGACCTCCCTACCGATGCGCAGAAGCACGGTACGGAAATCACCATCGCCGGAGAGCCGTTCCTTAAAATGAACGATCAGGAACTCTCCAAATTCCGAAATGAAAACATCGGCTTCGTGTTCCAGCATCACCAGCTCCTGCCGGAGTTCACCGCCATTGAAAATGTGATGATGCCCATCCGCATTGCAGGGAAAAACCCAAAAGATTTTCAGGAGAAAGCCTACCAGCTCTTTGAGGAACTGAACATCGTAGACCGAAGATACCACAAGCCGAAAGCCCTCTCCGGCGGAGAAGCGCAGAGAGTTGCCGTAGTAAGGGCGCTCATCAACTCCCCAAAAATCATCTTCGCTGATGAACCTACGGGAAATCTGGATTCTAAGAACGCCGACTCCCTGCACCAGCTTTTATTTGACCTCAGGGACAGGTACAACCAGACTTTCGTAATCATCACCCACAATCCTATCCTCGCCGAAAGCGCCGACAGGAAACTCGTCATGAAAGACGGAATAATCTTATAATTTGAAAATTTATCAATTCTAATATTCTTTAAAATGAAAAAACTTTTTTTAGTATCGGCTCTTCTGCCTGCTGTCATGGCTTTTTCACAGCAGCACGGCGGCATGTGGATGCCCACAGAACTCAACGAAGCAGAAATGAAAAAACTGGGAATGAAGATTTCCGCAAAACAAATTTTTGACCCCAGCAAACCCAGTATAAAAGATGCCGTAGCGCAGTTTGATGGCGGCTGCACCAGCGAGGTGATTTCTCCCAAAGGACTCCTGCTGACCAACCACCACTGCGGATATGATGACATCCAAAGACACTCCACCATAGAAAACGACCTGCTGACCAATGGTTTTTGGGCTAAAAACATGAGCGAAGAACTTCCCAACCCAGGTGTAACGGTAGATTTCATCGCGGATATCAAAGATGTAACCACCGAAATTACCGCCGGAACCCAAGGGCTTTCAGGAGAAAGTTTAGAAAAGAAAATAAACCAAAATATTGAGCTTTACAAAAACTCTCAAAAAATAGAAAACTACCAGAAAATCATCGTAAAATCTATGTATTACGGCAATAAATATTATGCCTACATCATAGATACTTATAAAGATGTCCGCCTTGTAGGGGCGCCGCCTTCTTCCATTGGGAAATTTGGGTCCGATACAGACAACTGGGTGTGGCCAAGACATACGGGAGATTTTATGCTCTTCCGCATCTATGCCGATAAGAACAACAAGCCTGCCGAATATTCCAAGGACAATGTTCCTTTCCAGCCGAAACACTTCCTCCCTATTTCCATTAAAGATAAAAAGGAAGGAGATTTCACATTCGTGTTTGGTTTCCCTGGCCGTACCACGGAATATCTCCCCGCAGTTGCCGTAGAGAAAATAATGAACGAAACTGACCCTGCCATGATTTCCATGCGGGATGCCGCTCTGAAAATTTTAGATGAAAAAATGCGTACAGATGATGCCACAAGGATAAAATACGCTTCTAAATACGCCAGAGTTGCCAATTATTGGAAAAAATGGATCGGCGAAGTGGAAGGGCTCAAAAAATCCCAAGCTGTACAGAAGAAAAAACAATACGAGCAGAGCCTTATCAGCAAAAATCCGGCTGTCCGCCCTACGATAGAGCAGTTGGAAAAACTCTATAACGAGCAGGCACCTTACGCCCTCAGCCGTGCCTATTATTCTGAGCTGACAAGAAATGCGGAAACCCTAAACCTTGCCAATATTTTCCTAAACCACATAGAAAGAGTGCAGGCTGGAAAGGCAGATGCCAAGTACCTCCAAGCGCTGAAGGAACACCTCAAAACTTTTTATAAAGACTACGATGGGGAATTAGATGCCAAAGTAACCGCTAAACTGCTCAGCCTCTATGCGAAGCGTGTCCCTACGCAGTTTCTGCCAGCAGAACTAAAATCCAACGAAAATGAAGCTCTTTCTGAGAAAAAAATAGAACAGGCTTCGCAAACATCCCTTATTACAGGAAGAGGAAAACTCAGCGGAATGTCTTTCCCTGAGGATTTGGATAAACTCTTCGCCGATGAGAGTAAGTTAGTTCAGCATTTGAAAAACGACAGTTTCGTACAGCTTTTCAGCAAGATAAGAAACGCCTATAACTCTGAGGTTCATCCTAAATATGCTTCCCTCCAAGCAGAAATAGATGCTGTACAGAAAAAATATATGGCTCAGCAGATGGAAACGGATAAGGAACGCCGGTTCTTCCCAGATGCCAACTCTACCCTGCGTGTGGCTTATGGAACAATCAAAGGCTCTGACCCTCGCGATGGCGTGAAATACAACTACCAGACGCACCTAAAGGGTGTCATGGAAAAATATATCCCGAATGATTATGAATTTAATGTTCCGCAGAAGCTCATCAGCCTCTATCAGAACAAAAATTATGGTGTCTATGCCGACAAAACGGGAGAAGTTCCAGTAAATTTCACTGCCACCAACCACACTACCGGCGGAAATTCCGGAAGTCCTGTGCTGGATGCAAGAGGCAACTTGATTGGGCTTAACTTTGACCGCCAGTGGGAAGGAACGATGAGCGACATTAACTTTGACCCTCGTTTCAGCCGAAACATCATGGTAGATACCAAGTATATTCTTTTCATCATTGATAAGTTTGCCGATTCTAAATGGCTGATTGATGAAATGAAAATCGTGAAATAGCCTTTGTGAAAGACTGTTTTCATCTTATAAAATTAAAATAAACCGCTGCGGTGCAGATATGGGATACCGAAAATAAGGACTCTCCTTTCTGCATCGCAGTTTTTTTGACTAAAACACGATTTCTTCCATCGGTGCTCATTTTTCTCTACCCAGAAACGGATTCTTATTGCTAAGGCTTCCCTTTTTAAAGTTTCAACAAAAGCATCAGCGGAATGCTGGATACCCAAGAATTTGTTTTAGCTGAAAAAAGCCTCAAGAAAGATGGACAAAAAATGAGTAAAATCATTATCTTTGCCAATTATTTAACAAGAATATGGAAGAAGAAAAAAAAACACTCAATTTCATTGAGCAAATTATAGAAGAAGATTTGGCTAATGGACTCAGCAGAGACAAAATTCGTTTTCGTTTTCCGCCAGAGCCCAACGGCTATCTGCACATAGGACATACCAAAGCGATATGCATAAACTTCGGTTTGGGTGAAAAATATAACGCTCCTGTGAACCTTCGTTTCGATGATACCAACCCTGAAAAAGAAGAACAAGAGTTCGTAGATTCTATCAAGAAAGATGTAGCTTGGCTCGGCTTCAAATGGGATAAAGAACTCTATGCATCAGACTATTTTCAGCAGCTCTATGACTGGGCAGTGCAGATGATAAAAGATGGTAAGGCATACATAGATGAGCAGTCTTCGGAAGTCATCACGGAACAAAGAAAAAACCCTGCAGAACCTGGGATAGAATCTCCATTCCGAAACAGGCCAATAGAGGAATCACTAAATCTATTCGAGCGAATGAAAAATGGCGAGTTCGAAGAAGGAACAATGTCTCTTCGTGCTAAAATAGATATGACTTCGCCTAATATGAACATGCGTGACCCTGTGATGTATAGAATCCTAAAAAGACCACACCACAGAACTGGTACCACTTGGAAAATTTACCCTATGTACGACTGGGCTCATGGAGAGAGTGACTACATAGAGCAGATTTCGCACTCCCTTTGTTCATTGGAGTTTGAGAACCACAGACCACTTTATGACTGGTATCTTGACCAAGTCTATACGGAAGGAACTATCAGAAACAAACAGCGAGAGTTTGCCCGAATGAATGTAACCTACATGATTACTTCTAAAAGAAAACTCCAAAGGCTCGTTGCCGAAGGTGTGGTTACAGGCTGGGATGACCCGAGAATGCCGACTGTTTCTGGGCTTAGAAGAAAAGGCTACACGCCTGCGGCTATCCGAAATTTCATTGAAAAAGTAGGTGTAGCGAAAAGAGAAAATTTAATCGACATTCAGCTTCTTGAATTCTGCGTAAGAGAGGATTTGAACAAAACTGCTAAAAGAATGATGGTAGTGATGAATCCTGTAAAACTGATTATAGAAAACTACCCAGAAGGCAAAGAAGAATGGCTGGAAACAGAAAACAACCCAGAAGATGAAAACGCTGGAATGAGAAAAGTTCCTTTCTCACGAGAGCTGTATATAGAGAGAGAAGACTTCAAAGAGGAAGCAGACAAGAAGTTTTTCCGTCTGAAACTCGGTGGCGAGGTAAGGCTTAAATCTGCCTACATCATCAAAGCAGAAAGGGTAGAGAAAGATGAGCAAGGCAATATAACGACCATCTACGCTACCTATGACGAGAAATCCAAGTCTGGAAGTGGTACAGAAGAAAGCCTCCGAAAGGTAAAAGGTACGCTGCATTGGGTTTCTGCTGATAATGCCCTTCCTGTGGAGGTTCGCGTGTATGACAGGCTCTTCACCACCGAGCAGCCAGATGCAGAGAAAGACACCGACTTCCTGGAATTTGTAAATCCAGACTCCCTAAAAGTAGTAACGGCCTATGCAGAACCAGAACTGAAAAATGTAGAAGTGGGCGAACCGCTGCAGTTCCAGAGAATCGGTTACTTTACCAAAGACCAAGACAGCACGGACAGCAAATTGGTTTTCAATAGAACAGTAACCCTGAAGGATTCCTACAAGCCTGAAAATTAAATAAATGAAAACCGCAGCATGAAAAGAAAAAATGTTGCGGTTTTTATCTCAAAAATTTTTATCACGATTTTTTTATCTCAAAAAAAGTATGTTCATCAAGAGTCTCTCGATACAGAATTTTAAAAATCATCTTTCGGCAAATTTTGATTTTTCTCCGCAGATTA
>CALHQK010000097.1 GCA_938037185.1 uncultured Riemerella sp. | reverse complement strand
TTTTATAAACGATAACTACATCTCCTTCACGCAAGAAAGAGAGCATTTCATTGAGTCCTTTCCTGTCTTCTCGCACACCACTGGCGATGTCGGTATAAACTTTCTCACAGCCTTGTTGCTTTAATAGTTCTATTTGAGTTTCTAATTTCTGTTCAACAGTAGAAACACGCGCATATCCGAAAATCATAGTTTAAGAAGATTTTAAAGAGTAAAATTCCATTCCCACTCTTTTGATGTGGTCTAAAAGATCAGGATTAGTGATTTTTTCTTTTATACTTAAATCAAAGAAATATGGAAGCAATAAATCATCCAAATCCACAGCGATTTGATGGATAAGATTTAAAGAAAGATTTTTTCCTTCAAATGTTAAATCTATATCAGAATAAGGCTTATAATTTCCCTTTGCTCTAGAACCATATAGGGTTGCATTTTCAATTTCAGGATATTTTCTAAAGACAGAATGAATCCGATTGATAATTTCATTAGAAAGACCAAAACTCATATTATTCTTCCATTAGGGTTAGCATTTTTTCTTGGAACTCTATAAAAAGAGGAAAATATTTTGAGATGATATGTTCTGTAATTTCATTTGCTGTGTCTTCATTGTAGGTATGAGAGGAACTGTTTCTGCTTTGTATCATTTCCATCCATCCAAATCCATCAGAAATTAGACCAACTTGGGCAGAATATCTTACAGCATCTCTACTTCCTTTTATCTCTGAATTACCTTGATAAACAGCATAATCTTTCATCACATTCCAAGCTAATTCATGAGTGAATTCAAAACTTTGTATCAATCCTTGTTTTAAAATATCAGCAGGGGTAATATTTTCAGCTAAAAAAGTTGAAAAATATTCAATATTATCTTTTAGCCTCTGTAAAGCTTTTTGGTAATTACTGAACCTTTGTTTCCATCTTATATCCTCCATATAATAGAATTTGGTTATAAAAATAGATAAAATTATTTGAATATATTAAGAGGAAGCAGAAAAAGTATTATTACTTTTGTCAAAAAATTATGGCGTATGCAGTTCTGATAGATTTGGACACAGATTCTTTGCTGGAGTATGAAAAACTAAATAATGTTAATCAGCAAATTAAAATATATATGATAGAGAACGGATTTATATGGAAACAAGGAAATATTTACTTTGGAAATGAAAATATTACGGC
This sequence comes from uncultured Riemerella sp., assembly GCA_938037185.1. Taxonomy (GTDB): domain Bacteria; phylum Bacteroidota; class Bacteroidia; order Flavobacteriales; family Weeksellaceae; genus JABCPE02. The sequence continues at coordinate 5,617 of CALHQK010000097.1, read as the reverse complement.
TGTTAATTGTGTTGTAGTTATTCAAAAACTAGCGCAGAAATATTCTTGGTTTTCTACCTGTGTAAAGGAGGTCAGAATGCTTAGAATAGAGGAAAATACTGATTTGTTACCTGCTCTCAGTATTTAGATTTTTCTCTCGATATTTTTTTATTCTCTCTAATGCTTCAGAAAATGGAGATGTTGAACTATCTTTCCTTTGGAAAATGGCTAAGACATCTTGCATTTCTTCCATCTCCTCTATCATTTTTTCATACATCTTAATAGGGAGAACTATAGCTTTCTTTTTTCCCCTTGCATCAGTTAAATATTGTATTTCCATGATAATTTTTGTGAAAAGTTAAAAATTTATTTATCATCGTAGTGTCCATATGCAGATATAATATCTATACTTTTTTCATCTTCAAAAATTTCATAAACTAACCGATGTTTTTGATTTATTCTTCTTGACCATACGGAACGCTCCTCATAACCTTTTAGTTGTTCCACTTGCCCAGTTCCTGTTGTGGGGTGTTCCTGCATTTCAATTAAAAAATCTGCAATTTTTTTTAGGCTATTTTTTTGTCCAGCCTTTTGATGTTTTTCGATATCTTTAAAATAATCAGATTTATACTTGATTTTATACTTTATTATTTCTTCCATTATTCCAAAAGAATTTTTTGCATTTCTTCCATAGACATTTCTATACTTTTACTTTTTCTTCTTTTATCAATCATTGCAAAAAAATCCTTTCTGCTCATTTTAGCAGGGTCTTTTTCCTTTTGTGATAAATCTACTTCTTCAAGTTCTTTTAGTCTTTTTTGACTTTCTATAAGGGAATTATATTGTTCAATGGGAACAATAACGGCTTTCTTTTTTCCCTCCGAGTTGGTTATAAATTGAAACATATCCATAACTTAATATTTTTAACAAAGTTAATAAAAAGGTCTTAATATTTTTATTTTGTTTAAATCAAAGCAAATACAATACCCAAAATTATAAAATAAAAAAACAAGTTTGAAGTTTTTCATTCTTTTTTTGAAGAAAAAACAAGAGAGTCTTTATCAAAAACTTGAAAAAATTAGTGGGTACAAATCCCCATCTTATTGGTCTTGCTAAAAATATTTACAGTTCTAAAAACCATCTTAAAAGAGAATAAATAAATAAAACGGGAAAAAGAACTGTTTTTGGAAAGAATTTTTTGGAGGAATTATAGTTTCAAAAAAGGGTCGGTTTTTGGAATGGTAGAATTAAGCTTTATAGTTCTACCACACATCTGGAATATTATACCAATTTCATCTTATTTCATAATAGTTATAAGTTTTTATTTTTTCCTTTTTTTGACTTTAATAGTGTTTTTATTATAGGATCATTTTTATATCGAATAAGAGAAGTATTAGGTTTTACTATATTAAATACAATGAGAGCTTTATTTCCGGATTGTTCTATAATTTTTATAGTTGATTCAATGGCTAGAATATCTAAAAAAAACAACTTTTGATGGAATTACAATAACATCAGCAAGGCTTCATAATTGTGATAATCTATCTGATAAATATGGAAGGAGTATCTATGAAAATAAAATCATAATCCAATTTTGGATGTGATTAATTTGGGCTTTTTTGGGGATAACAATACTTGATATAATTTACCTTCCCCAGAAATAAATTCTCAAAACAGCTGTCGTTATCCTGCTGCTTCTGCTGAATGAAATTCCTTTTCTCTGGAATCGCTTTAGATGAGTCCGCAGGGTCAGGTTTTTTCTTTCTATATGATTGGTCTGATAGCGGGAGGTTTTGTGCAGATGTTCGGGGATAAGAGTTTTATAGTTTTTTAATTTGTCGGTGAATATCGCGGCAGACTCTGCGTTTTTGAGGGTTTTTATCACAGCATTCAGGGTATTATTGTCCCTTTTCCCAATGTAGAAACAGACAGTTTGTTTGGTTTCTCGTTCCATTGCATAGGCGAGCCATCTGGGCTGGCTTTTTCTTCCGATGAAAAACCTTAGTTCATCTACTTCGTCGCTTTTGGCGAATTTCAGGGGTGGCTGCGGGATAGCTTCTGCGACGCAGATGATGCGTTTGAGGAGTGTGGTGGGGGATATTTTGAGTATCCTTGCGGTAGAGCGGATGCCCACCCCTTCTTTGGTAAGGGAGATAATGCAGGGATTGATGTATTTTTGATAGGCTTGATATTGATAGCTGCAGACTCTGGTTTTGTGGCATAGTCTGCATTTATATCTTTGCTTATTTCCTTTGGTAAAACCGTGTTTTATAGTTTTTCCGCCACAGTAGAAACACCTGCCCACACATCTGGAACACGAGGAATGAAACTCAGTCATATACATCATTATTTTTGTGCAAAAATAATATAGATAGGCTATTGCCCATCTATATTATGGTTTTTATATTATTATGTTAGTTCTGTTTATCAGATAGTTATATATTATTTATAATTAAAAACAACACATCTGGAACATTACCAGGTTCGGTATCCTCTCGTTTACGGTTTTCTAATTATTTTATAGTTTTATTGTAAATTTTTAATAATCAAAACAACACATCTGGAACATTACCATTAATATTTCTTTTTTTATGGCTTGTACAGCTTAATATTGATAAAATTACAGCTGTAAATAGTATTTTATACATAGTTAGTTTTTATTTGATTTTTTTTATAAAATCAATTGAATATATATTTTGAGAAAATAGGATTTATAGTTGTTTCATATTTTTTATCTACAATGACAATTTTAGGGAATTCAATGGTTATCAAGTGGCATAAATTCGTATCTCTACAATTTTTTTGAATTTTTATAAAATCTCCTCTTTTAGTAAAAATTATTTTATTATTAGGCTTAGTTTTAGGTCTAAAAAATATAGATATATTGATGAATTTTTCATCAGAGATAACCTGAGCCAAATTGATTTTAAGCTTTTCATTTTGGATTTTTATATCGATGTTTAGGCATCTATTATCTACTTTGAATAAGTTAGGTTCAACTTGCTCACTTTCTTCTGTACGACAAAAGACTTGAATATTGCTATCCTGAGGGATATTGTTGTTTATTTGATTGATATATAAATATTTATAATCTATTTGTGCATAACAAATAAAAGAGTATAATAGAACTATAGAAGCAATAATTTGTTTAGTCATAAATATTAGGTTTAATTATGTTCAGGGTCTGAAGATGATCTTTGAGGTATATTAAGAATCTCTCTTACAGTATTTTCTTCTTCAATAACATTTTTTTGATCACTTCCCTCATAAATAGTATGAGCAATTTCATGAATCAGTGTTGCTTCAGCACTTTTAGGTGTAGTCATAACTTTCTTATTTTGAAATATCACTTCGTGAGCTTTTCCGCACTTAGTGCCATCTGGGCAACTTTGGGCACCAGTTACAAGGTTTCCATTTGTATCTTGATATATATATGTTTCATTATACAGAGGAATATCTGTAAGATTTTGAGGGTCCATTAGAATAGTAGCATTTACTATCTTATGATTTTCATTTGTTTTTTGTATTGTATATTGGGAGCCTTTTCCATCTTCAATATTTAAAGAGTACTGATTTTGTGATGGTAAAGGTAGAATATTAATCTTGATAGCCAAAGCTGATTTCTACTAATTTTTTATTTATAAAGATATGTTTACTTTCGTAGATATCATCCTCTCTATTGAAAGTATAAATTATAGTATCTTTTATTATTTTTCGTTTTAAGTTTAAATCTTTATATCTACTAAGAAAATCTTGCTCTTTCATATATAAAAAAGCTCCTTTATTTGTTTGAAAAAAAATATCTGGAAGAATAATTAATTTAGTTTGATATTCTTTAGGAACTTCTTCTAATATAAAAAAGTAATTATATTCATTCTTTGCTCCACCATATGCTCTTCTTATTTCTAAATATTGAGTTTTGTTTTTATTAGATAGTATTACGCACTCTCCCTTATCATAATCTTCAATTATATATAAGCTAATATCACCTAATTGATTTAAAATACTATTACTATCCGCTAAAGTAATTCCGTTAACGGAACTGTCAATAGATATTGAGTCATTGGAAGTATAATGATTAAAATGAGCTTGTTTATCTACTTTATTACAAGATAAGATAAATAATGTAAATATAATTATAATTATATTATTGACCGATAGATTTATTTGCTTTACCATGGTTGCCATAATTGGGATTATTAGGAATTTGAAAATTGAACTTCATAGTTTTACCATCCTTTATATAGTTATTAAAGAAATCTCCTTGATAATTACCCCTATTAAAAGTAATATTAAAAATACTCTTCTTTTCATAATTATATCTATTTTTAACTTTATTGGAGTCTGTATTTTATCATATATAGATTGTGTTACATGATCTCTCTTAATTTCATTATTTTGTATATTTATTTATCCAAATCAGAAAAACTGACTTTCTTCTCAAAAAATCTATATCCCAAAACAGCGATGGTAACGCCTATTACCAATCCCACAGCCACATCCGTAGGGAAATGAACCGCCAGATACATCCTGATGAATGCATAAGGCACCGCCCAAAGATAAACCCAAAACGCCCATCGCAAAACACTTCTCAACACCAAATAAAGAAAAGTGCAGATAGCAAAACTATTGCTGGTATGCCCTGAAAAAAAGCTGTATCCTTTTTCCGTAGTGATGATTCTGAGATAAGGTATCAGCTCCTCATTATGCAAAGGACGAAGCCGCTGCACCAGTTCCTTGGTTCCTGTGGTCATGAGAGCAGTGAACAAAAATGTCAGCGAGAAACAAATCAAAATCCATTTCACCTCTCGTTTAGAAAAATATCTAAATACTAAAAAAAGAATCAGCACATAAAACGGAATCCAGTTCCATGCATCTGTAATGGTCAGCCAAAAACTATCCCACTCCGTGCTGCCTGTCTGATTGATAAAAATCAACAACTGATGGTCTAAATCTATAATACGCTCTATCATTTTATTAAAAAAAGGAGGCTATCTATACCGCCTCCTTGTAAGTTTTTTTGTTTATGAATTAACTTTCCCAGTCAATAGCACGGATTTCCCCATTTAGGTCATACTTCACGGCAAGGATTTCATCGCTTTCCTCTGGGCGTATCATATAGTCTATTACTACCTCACCTATTGAACCCTCATAAATGGAATACCACAGCCCAATGGATTTTATCTGCATCTCTGCAACGAAATCATCCACATTTTCAGGGATATTCTCTAATTCTTCTGCATGAAAATCCAAGTATTCTGGTTCCTCCTCTAAATAGGCTTTCAGGGCTTTGCGGGCTTTTCCATCTATTGCATCAAAGTCTTTTAGAAATTTTTCAAATGAATTCAGTCTTTCTACGGACAAATCATCCTTTCCACAGAACCAAAAAAATACAATTATATTCCCATTTTTGTAAGGAATATTTTCTTCCCACAATACATCATAATCATCCAGCCCTTCCGTATTTAATTCTCCAAAAAACGCGTGTTTTAAGTGTTTCATATTAAATTATTTGTGTAAAATTATTTCTTTTGAAATGTAAATAATTTCCTGCCTCTTGCTTATTTTACATTCACTCCGCCGGAGCCGTTGATTTTCTGCTTTACTTTCTTCGGATTTCCTTTAACGGTAACATCAC
>CALHQK010000096.1 GCA_938037185.1 uncultured Riemerella sp. | reverse complement strand
TGTTTTTGGAATGTGCAAAATAATTAAATTACAAAGTAGTATTTTTGCCTAAAATTATTCTATAATGAAACAAGATTTTTTCAACTATCAAGCACAGACCTCGCATTTCGCCTCTGGTTTTGAGGTAGAAAGAGCGGAGGGCAACTATATATATGGTAAAGACGGCAGGGCATATCTGGACTTCGTCTCTGGGATTTCCGCCAATGTACTGGGACATTCCCACCCTAGAATCATAAACGCCATAAAAGAACAAGCAGACAAGTACCTGCATGTGATGGTCTATGGAGAATATGCATTAGAAAAACCCGTAGAACTATGCAAACTTTTAGCAAAGGTTACGCCTGACCCATTGGAAGTTACCTATCTGGTAAACAGCGGTGCAGAAGCCATAGATGGCAGCTTAAAACTTGCCAAAAGATACACTGGCAGAGAGGAAATCATAGCCTTTCACAATGCCTACCACGGCAACACCCATGGAGCGCTGAGCGTAGCAGGAAATGAATACCACAAGAGAGCCTTCCGTCCACTGCTTCCATTGGTGAATTTTATTCATTTTAACAATGAAGAAGATTTAGCTAAAATCACTGAAAAAACAGCAGGTGTAGTTGTGGAAACCATACAAGGCGCAGCAGGATTCATCACGCCAGAAAACGACTATCTGAAAAAACTAAAAAAGAGATGCGAAGAAGTGGGCGCTCTGCTTATTTTAGATGAGATACAGCCAGGGTTCGGGAGAACGGGAAAACTTTTTGGGTTTGAGCATTATGGCATCGTTCCAGATATTCTCGCAATGGGCAAAGGAATGGGCGGCGGTCTTCCAGTGGGCGCTTTTATGAGCAGTAGAGAAATCATGAGTTGTCTCTCCCACAACCCTAAACTAGGCCACATTACCACTTTCGGAGGAAATCCGCTTATCGCGGCTTCTTGTTTGGCTACTTTGGAAGAAATTTTAGAAAGCGGACTACTGGATGAAATAGAGGAAAAAGAAAAACTATTCCGAAAACTTTTAGTTCACCCTAAAATAAAATACATCAACGGAAAAGGAATCATGCTGGCGGTTAATCTAGGAAGCCCTGACTACTGTATCCGTGTAGTAGAGCAGTGCATGAAAGATGGACTTATCGTATCCTGTCAGCTCTATCGAAATGATTATCTGAGAATTTCTCCTGCGCTTATCCTCAGCAAGGAAGAAATAAAAAAAGGCTGCGCTATTATTCTAAATGCCCTTGACAAGGTATCATAACGAAAAAAGCAGACACAAAAAGACAAATAAAAAGGCGAAAATTTATGATTTTTTGCCTTTTTTCATTTATAGTGACAAAAATCACTTGGACAATATTTTAAAGCTAAAAAAATAATGATATATTGCGACCCGAAAATGTATATGTATGGCTAAAACTAAAATACAATTTGAATTTCCGCTTCACTGCCTTCCAGAAATTCTATTTGAATACATCGCCACTGCAGAAGGTCTGGCAGAGTGGTTTGCTGATGAAGTGACAGAAAAAGGAGATGATTTCTACTTCAGCTGGAATGGCGGCCCAAAAGAAAAAGCCACCCTTACTAGATACAAAGTAGAGCAGTCCGTGAGATTCCGATGGGAAGAGGATGAAGGAACTAAATATTTCTTTGAGCTGAATATTGTAATTGATGAAATTACAAACGACCTTTCTCTGAACATTACCGACTTCTGTGAAGCTGGCGACGAAGAAGAAACTCAGCAATACTGGGAAAACCTTATCGAAAATCTAAAAATAAAATTAGGAGCTGCCTAATGAATGACAATCGTGCTTTTCTCTATGGTGATGCCGTGAGTGTGTATTTTTTTGTAAGAAACGGGAAACTCATCCTTACCGAAGAATGCTATTTTTTCCTAATGGCCTCTATGCGAAAGATGAGAATGAACATTCCGCTTTCTTTCAATCTGGAATATTTCATCGATATTCTTGAACAAAAAATAGCTGCAGACGCCCTTGAAAACGCGTTTATTCATTTTTTAGTTTATAGAAATACTGATGATTTAAATTTAGCCAAATCTCCCGTTCAGTTTTTCATTGATGCAGAGCCGACACAAGATATTTTACAGATTAACAAAACTCTGGAAGTAGATTTGATTAGGGAAATCACTGTAAACACCAATATTCTAAGCAATATCTTAACCCATTGTCCAGAGAATATTTATGCTGAAATATACGCTGGAGAAAACAAACTGGACGACCTACTAATTCTAAACCCAAACAAAAGAATTGCAAGGGGAATTTGGGGAAATTTCTTGTTTTTAGAAGGAAACACCATCCGTATCCCGAAACAGACCGAAGGCGCCTACATCTCGCCACTGATGGAGAATTTCGTCACTTTCATTCACAAAAATAGATTAGCCGAAATAGAACAAGCAGAAATCAGCCCTTTTGAAAGCCAAAAAGCCGATGAAATCCTGATGATTTCTGACAGAAAAGGAATTTTTTCCGTTAGCAAAATCAGAAACAAAGTCTTTGATAACAAGCAATTTAAAGACTTTATAAATCAATGGAAAAATAGTTTTGACACTCCTGAGGAAGCATAAACTATTTATCATTCTTCTTTCCAAATAGTGCGAAAATAGAGATTAACCCAAAGACAAGCGTAGCAATAGTCTGTATCAAATGGGAAATCAGCGCATAGGAAATCCCAACTTCCTCGCCCTGAGAATGGCTTTTACCAAGAGAAATAAAAATCCCTACAATAGCGATTTTAACTACAATATGGTAAGAACCTGCGCCGCCAGAAGTAGGCACCATCATCCCAAGAGTTCCCGCCGTAACGAGCAGAAAACCATCGCCGATGGTAAAATCAGAAGTTTCTTTCAGAGCAAAACAAACCAAATACGCCGCAAGAAAATAGCAAATCCATATTCCTGCCGAATGAAGCACAAAAGCAAGTTTATTCTTGATTTTTCGGACAGCTAAAAACCCTTCTATCAAACCTTTAACAAAAGAAATTATTTTCTCTTTAAATTTAATTATAAAAACCGCCGAACCAAGCAACACAAAGACTACAAGGGCTATTTTTAGATTAAAATAAAACGCATCTAAATCATTTATTCCAAGGTTTAGCAAGAAACTATCTGTAGATGTCAGTTCCTTTTTTTCAGAGACTTTTCGTGTGGTAAGCAGGTTGTAAAACGACGCTAAAACCTTTCCATTAAAAATAAAAGTCAGCAGCAAAAACAAAAGCATAAAAACCAAATCCACCAATCGTTCTATGACTATGGTCGCTATGGATTTTTCTACTGGGACTTTTTCGATTCTAAAAAGTGTGGTCGCCCTCGCAATTTCGCCGCTTCTTGGAATGGTAAGATTCATCATATACCCGAAGGCTATTATCCAAAAGGCATTAGAATTACGGATTTGGTAGCCCATCGGTTCTAAAAGAAGATTCCAGCGCACCGCCCGAAACCAGTACGCCAAAACTGCAAAGAAAGCAGACACAAACGCCCAGAAATAGTTAATCTCAGCAAAGGATGCTTTCACTTTATCAAAATCCAAATCTCCCAAAGCCAGCCACATAAAAAATGCCGCCAATCCAGCTGAAATTAAAATCGTAAAAATATTCTTTAGCTGCTTTCTTTTGAGGCTCATTATTATTCTAATAAATTAGTTTTTTCATTTGGGAAAACCACTTTGGGTTCGAAGGTTTTTGCTTCCTCTGGTGTTATCTGTGCGTAGGCTATGATGATGACAATATCGCCTTTGTGGGCTTTTCTCGCCGCGGCACCATTCAGACAGATTACTCCTGATTTTCTCTCGCCTCTTATTGCATAAGTGTCAAAGCGTTCTCCATTATTCACATTCACCACATAAACCCTCTCACCATGGATAATTCCAGAGGCATCCATCAGGTCTTCGTCGATGGTAATGCTTCCTATGTAGTTCAGATTCGCTTCTGTAACGCTTACTCTATGAATTTTTGATTTAAAAACTTCTATTAACATGCTGCAAAATTATTGATTTCTTTTTAAACAATTAGTATCTTTGCAGCCTTAAATTTCTAAATTTTACACTAATGAAAAAGTTAATTTTACTTTCAGCATTATATGGAGTATGTTTTGGTATAAACACTATGAAAGCCCAAGATGCTGACACCAAGAAATCTTTCTTGACAACGGGAGTTTCCATAAACATCCCAAAAGAACACAGCATAACAGTATATGGTGGGGTAAGCGCCTCTCCAGAGCACACACAGATAGGAATGGTGATGCCTAATATCAAAATCAACAAATACATTTCCTTCATGCCTCTTTATGTGTTTCTAAAATCTCCTCAGGCGCACAGCAAGGAAGCGAAAGAACACCAAATCAATGCGATGGTAACTTTCTCCCTTCCTCTGGACAAACAAAACAAATGGATTTTACAAAACAGAAACACTTATCTACATAGATTCATAGTAGGTGGAGAGGATTTTGATTTTTATAGAGGGCGTTTAGGTATCGTACACAGAGCTAAAATCTTTGATAAATCTGTCAATTTCTTTGCTCATGATGAAATTTTCATTGACTTAAAAAAAGGAGAGTTTGCTAGAAACAGAGTGTATTTAGGGGCGGATATTAAACTTTTCAACTGGCTAAATCCACAATTCTTCTACATTTACCAATCTTATAAAAACCATGTAAGCCCGAATAACCATATTTTCATCATTGCGGCTATTATCCCTCTTGGAAATCATGGATTTTTTGGAGCTAAAAAATAAAAATCAATTAAAATTATCTTAAAATCATTAAAAATAGCATTTTATGTTATAAAAAATTTGGTAGATATTATATTATTACTATATTTGCTATGTTTATTTAGTAAAATATCAATAATTTTAAACATTATCATTATGAACAAGTCTGAATTAATCGACGCAATCGCAAAGGATGCAGAAATCACAAAAGTGGCTGCTAAGAAAGCATTAGAATCTTTCATTGAAAATGTTACTAACACTCTTAAAAAGAAAGATGGTAAAGTAGCATTAGTAGGATTTGGAACTTTCTCTGTTGCAGAGAGAGCTGCTAGAACAGGTATCAACCCTGCTACAAAGCAACCAATCAAAATTGCTGCTAAAAAAGTAGCTAAATTCAAGCCAGGTGCTGATTTAGCTGATGCAGTAGCTGGTGCTAAGAAAAAATAATTTTTTCTGAATTGAAAACTAAACCGCTGTATAATACAGCGGTTTTTTTAATTTTAACTTTTTGCTTATCTTTGTGGTTTTAGAATTTAGGTTATGGAAAGATTAACGATTAAAGAATTATTAAACAACTATAGCAGATATCTGCATCAGAATATTACTATTGAAGGCTGGGTAAAGGCTTTCCGCTCCAATAGATTTATTGCCTTGAGCGATGGTTCTACAATACTTAATCTTCAAGTAGTGGTAGATTTTGAAAAATTTGATGAAGAAATCATTAAAAATATAAAAACTGCTTCTTCTCTGAAAATCACTGGTGAAGTGGTAGAAAGCCAAGGCGCAGGACAAAGTATAGAGATTTTAGCTAAAAAAATAGAAATTCTAGGAGACAACTTCTCAGAAGAATTAGAAAAAACCGTCCTACAACCGAAAAAACATTCCTTAGAAGTGCTTAGAGAGCAGGCTCATCTGCGTTTCAGAACCAATCTTTTTGGGGCGGTTTTCAGAGTGAGAAGTACCATTTCGTTTGCTATTCATCAGTTTTTTAATCAAAATCAGTTCTTCTACATCAACACTCCCATTATCACAGGGGCGGATGCAGAAGGAGCAGGAGAAATGTTTTCGATTACTAATTTTGACCTTAATAATATTCCAAGGGATGAAAATGGCGAAATAGATTATTCGCAAGATTTTTTCGGAAGAAAAACCAACTTGACCGTTTCGGGACAGCTGGAAGGAGAAACCGCAGCCATGGGACTTGGGCGAATTTATACTTTCGGGCCTACTTTCCGTGCGGAAAACTCTAATACAACAAGACACTTGGCAGAATTCTGGATGATAGAACCAGAAATGGCATTTTTCAATTTGGAAGACAACATAGACCTTGCCGAAAACTTCTTGAAATATGTAATTAACTATGTTTTAGAAAATTGCAAAGATGATTTGGATTTTCTTGATAAAAGATTTGCTGAAGAACAAAAGCAAAAACCCGAAAAAGACAGAGCCAAAGAAGGTCTTATAGAAAAGTTGCAAAATGTAGTTGCTAAACGCTTCAAGCGGGTTTCTTACACCGAAGCCATAGACATTTTGCTGGCTTCAAAAGATAACAAAAAAGGGAAATTCCAGTTTCCTATTGAGGCTTGGGGAGCAGATTTACAATCCGAACACGAGCGCTATCTGGTAGAAAAACATTTTGAGTGCCCTGTGGTTTTATTCAATTATCCAAAGGAAATCAAGGCTTTTTATATGAAACTAAATGAGGACGGCAAAACTGTGGGAGCAATGGATGTTCTTTTCCCTGGAATTGGCGAAATCATCGGTGGTTCGGAAAGAGAAGCCAGATATGATGTCCTTCTGAATAAAATGAAAGAAATGAATGTAGATGAGCAGGAACTCTGGTGGTATCTTGATACGAGAAAATTCGGTTCTGTGCCACATGCTGGTTTTGGACTTGGATTGGAAAGATTAGTACTATTCATCACAGGAATGAGTAATATCCGAGATGTAATTCCTTTCCCAAGAACGCCAAAAAATGCTGAATTTTAACCATAAAAATATGTGAGGAGAATAGCTTTTCACATATTTTATTTAAATCATTGCTCACAGCAAAAAATTAAAAAGAAAAAAAACTATGCTGAAACAAAATCTTCAACTCAAATTAGGACAAAAACTCGCCCCTCAGCAAATTCAGCTGATGAAGCTCATCCAGCTTCATACATTAGACTTTGAACAAGAACTGGAACGCGAGCTGGAAGAAAATCCCGCTCTGGAAAAAGTATCTGATGAGTCTCAGGAAGAATCCTACGATGCTGAAAGCGAATACGAAAACGAAGGCAATGAAAGCATAGAAACAGATTTTGATGTAGATGAATACCTCTATGATGATGAACCAAGCTACAAAACGGCTTCCAGCAATTATTCTGCTGATGATGAAAACTTTGACAATGAAAGTCTCCTAACCGAAGGACAAACGCTCTATGACTATCTCATGGAGCAGATAAGCATGGTAAGTCTCTCCGAAGAAGATATGAAAATCGCCCAATACCTCATCGGCAGTTTAAACCCTGAAGATGGGTATCTAAGACGGGATATCAAATCCATTGTGGATGATTTGGCATTTTCGCAGGGGATATATACCGATAAGGAACATGTAGAAAATATTTTAGAAAATTATATTCAAAAGCTGGATCCGCCAGGTGTGGCCGCTAGAAATTTACAGGAATGCCTGCTTCTGCAAATCGAAAAGAAAATAAGTGCAAATAAAGCGGTTTCTCTGGCTGCCAATATTTTGAAAAATCAATTTGATGCTCTTACAAACAAGCACTATGCTAAAATCATTCAGAAGTATGACATTACGGAAGAAGAACTGAAAGAAGCATTAGATGAAATTTCTAAACTTTCGCCGAGAGTGGGTGGGAATTTTGATACGCAGACCATCACCATCAATCAAGAAATCATCCCTGATTTTACAATCCAAGTGAATGAAGACAGCAAAGGAAAAATAAATGTAGTCCCGCTTCTCAACAGCAAAAACGCCCCTACTCTGCGGGTTTCGGAGGAGTATAAGGATATTCTTTCCACTTACTCGCATGACAAAAATTCGCCAGAGCATAAACAGGCGGCTCTCTTCATTAAGCAAAAATTAGATGCTGCAAAATGGTTTATTGATGCCATTAATCAGCGCCAAAATACTCTTATGCAGACCATTTCTGCGATTGTAGATATTCAGAAAGAATATTTCATCACTGGAGATGAAAAAACATTGAAACCAATGATTCTAAAAGACATTGCCGATAAAACAGGTTTTGACATCTCCACCATTTCGCGTGTGGTCAAAAGTAAATATGCCGACACCCCGAACGGAATCGTTTATCTAAAAAATCTCTTCTCCGACAGCCTCACGAATGATGATGGCGAAGAAGTTTCCACTAAAGAAATAAAAACACATCTGCAAGAAGCGATAGACAAGGAAGACAAGAAAAAACCCTATACCGATGATGCTTTGGTAAGCATCCTGAAAGAAAAAGGATATAACATCGCGAGGAGAACCATCGCAAAATACCGCGAACAGATGAATATTCCCGTGGCAAGGCTCAGAAAAGAACTATAAACTCACACTATTTTTTTACATTAAGTCCCCGCAACTTGTGGGGACTTAATGTATAAATACATTTCCTTCACCCACCCCTGTTTGTCCTTAATGTATGCATA
>CALHQK010000095.1 GCA_938037185.1 uncultured Riemerella sp. | reverse complement strand
ATAAGACCATTGGTTTGTTTTATATATTTCGCAGTGGTGAGGGCAGTTCATCGGCTTTAATAAAAATTCTTCTCCTTCGTGTGGAGTTTTTATCGGCTGGAATGAATCTGCACCGTATTTTTCGTAATGTCCAGAAGTTATATACAAGTCTTTGTGACCGATGTGTGGCGAAATTACGAATTCATATCCAGCTTTTTTCTGCGCTTCAGAAAGGAAGTTTTCTAATTTTTTTCTTAGTGCAGCACCTTTTGGAAGCCAAAGAGGAAGCCCAGCACCTACTTTTTCAGAAAAGGCAAAAATTCCTAATTCTTTACCTAGTTTTCTGTGGTCACGGCGTTTTGCTTCTTCCAACCTTTCCAAGTATTCGGTAAGTTCTTTTTGTTTTGGGAAAGAAATACCATAAACTCTGGTAAGCTGCTTATTTTTTTCGTCTCCTCGCCAGTATGCTCCTGCTGCATTTAGGATTTTTACAGCTTTTATAAGTCCTGTGCTAGGAATATGTCCTCCACGGCATAGGTCTGTGAAATTATCATGAGTCACGAAAGTGATTTCTCCATCCGTAAGGTTTTCTACTAATTCCTTTTTAAATGGATTATCAGCATATTCTTTCAGTGCATCTGCTTTGGATACTGGATAAATTCTAAAAGCTGAATCTTTCTTTGCATTTTCCAGCATTTTTTTCTCAATTTTTTCAAAATCTTTCTCAGAAAGAATTTCTCCATCAAAATCCACATCATAGTAAAATCCGTTTTCTATGGCAGGACCAATGGTAAGCTTCGCATTAGGATAAAAATCCAAAATAGTCTGCGCTAAAACATGGGCAGAAGAGTGCCAAAAGGCCTTTTTACCCATATCGTCATTCCATGTTAATAACTGAACCGTGGCATCCTCCGTGATAGGGGTAGAGACTTCTACTTGTTTTTCATCTACTAATGCAGAGATTGTATTTCTCGCAAGACCTTCGCTAATTGATTTGGCAATTTCCAAAGGAGTTACTCCTCTGTTAAAATCACGCTGATTGCCGTCTGGAAAAGTTATTTTTACCATAATATTATAAAATTGATGGGCAAATTTACAAAATAGAATTTAATTTTAAAGTGGTTTTTTTATCAGAAACCTCTCTTTTTATAAAAATATCATCTGTGGTTTTATCCGCCTGTTGTTTCGCAGATTTCGCACGGGTATTGACAAAGGCTTTTTAATGTTGTATATTTGCCGCTTGATTTTAGTTATAATATAAAATCCATAAATTTTATCTAAATTATTGAATGAAAACATCTAATTTTAATTTCCATCTGCCGGAACATCTTTTGGCAGAACATCCATCAGAACACAGAGATGAAGCAAGACTAATGGTTCTCAACAGAAAAGACCAAACCATAGAACACAGACTATTCAAAGATGTGATTGATTACTTTGATGACGGGGACTTGTTCGTTTTTAATAATACCAAAGTCTTCCCAGCAAGGCTCTACGGAAACAAAGAAAAAACAGGAGCCAAAATAGAAGTTTTCCTCCTTAGGGAACTGGACAAGGACACGAGGGTTTGGGATGTCCTCGTGGATCCGGCAAGAAAAATAAGAATAGGGAATAAAGTCTTCTTTACCGAAGATGAATCTTTGGTGGCAGAAGTGATTGATAATACAACTTCTCGTGGACGAACACTGAGATTCCTCTTTGATGGCAGCTATGAAGAGTTCCGACAAAAACTAAAAGAATTGGGAGAAACGCCGCTTCCTAAATATATTAAAAGACCTGTAGAACCAGAAGATGAAGAAAGATACCAGACTATCTACGCCAAAGTAGAAGGTGCGGTGGCTGCGCCTACGGCTGGACTTCACTTTTCCAAACATCTTTTGAAAAGGTTAGAAATTAAAGGGATTAATTTCGCGGAAGTTACGCTTCATGTAGGGCTTGGGACTTTCAATCCGATAGAAGTAGAAGATGTTTCTAAACATAAAATGGAGTGTGAGGAAGCCATTATAGACGAAAAAAATGCTGAAATTATCAATAAAGCAGCTGAGGAAAACCGAAAAATATGCTGTGTGGGAACTACTACCATGAGGGCTTTGGAAACCTCTGTTTCTTCTAACAAAAGAGTATCTGCATACCACGGATGGACTAATAAATTTATCTATCCGCCGTATGAATTTGGCGTGGCAAATGCTATGATTACCAATTTCCATACACCGAAATCTACTTTATTAATGATGATTGCTGCTTTTGCTGGAAAGGATTTCGTGATGCATGCTTATGAAGAAGCCATCCGTGAGGAATACAAGTTTTATTCTTATGGGGATGCCATGCTTATCATTTAATTTTAAAGAAATTAACCTTAAAAAAATAAACAATGCTTTTAGATGATTTAAAATGGCGCTATGCCACAAAAGCCTATCAAGAGGGGAAAAAAGTCCCACAAGAGGACATAGACAAGATTATAGAAGCCATCCGCCTTGCACCTACTTCTTCTGGGCTGCAGCCTTTCAGAATCATCGTAATAGATGACCAAGAAACCAAAGAAAAACTGGTAGAAGGTGCTTTAAACCCAAAAGGAATTATGGCATGTTCGCACATCATTGCCTTTGCTGCGTGGGACAATTATACACCTGAGAGAATAGATGAGATGTATAACCTTATCACCGATGAACGAGGGCTTCCTCGTGGGCGATATGCGAGATACACGGATATGCTAAAGGAACGCTTTGCAGAGCGTGAACCTGTCCGAAATTTTGAACATGCAGCGAGACAAGCATATATCGCCCTTGGAATGGCACTTGCACAAGCAGCGGAACTCAAAATAGATTCCACGCCTGTGGAGGGATTTGACCATGATAATTTTGATAAAGTCCTCGGCTTGGAGAAACTCGGGCTGAAAAGCGTGGTGCTGATGTATATTGGCTATGCTGACCGCGAAAACGACTGGCTGGCACCGATGAAAAAGGTGAGAATCTCCAAGAACGAGCTGGTGATAAAACACTAATTCGCCCAAACTGCCCAAAAGCAGGAAGGAAAAAAACGATATTTGATTTCATATGCAGAGCTGTATCACTCGTTTTGAGTGGTGCAGCTCATTTTTATCTGAAATATAATGGAATAAATCAGCTGTATTATATTTTTTTATTAACTTTATCCCGTTTTTGTACTGCATCATCTTGTGCAGACTTTACAAGAGGTCTTGTAATCGTTACACAATGTCTTGCAAAGCTTACAAGACATGTTGCAGGACTTACACGATGTCTTGCAGAGCTTACAAGAGGTGTTGCAGACCTTGCAAGATGTCTTGCATTAGATACAAGATGTGTTGCAAGACTTACAAGACATGTTGTATTCAATACAAGAGGTGTTTTATTGAAAAAATGACAATAAAAATAAAGTTTAATTGATAAAAATTTAAAATTATTATGAGTAGAAAATCATTCGCCGAAACAATTGTGGATGCACAACTAATGGCAAAAGCGTTACAAGAAAACGGGAACTTTCCCGCAGGAGTAGAACCAAACACAGTCCGAGAGCTGGAAAGACTGCACGAAGAGGCTACAAGGTTCAACATTGAACAAGAAAAGCTAAAAGCCCAGCTGAAAGAAAAAACCGCCCAGCTGGAAGCTACGGTGAAAAATCTGGAGGATAAATACTTTTTTATCAAGAAATATGTGAAATTGGGCGTTCCGCAAGAACTTTGGAAACAATATGGCATAGAGGATAAAAAATAGCCAGACATCTTGCATACTGCATCCCGCGTGGATGCAGTTTTTTTCGGCGTTGTGCAAAAAAATATCCAGATTGTGCAGAAGAAAAAATAGATTTCCGCCTAAAAATCCTTACTTTTGCAGTCGCTTTGGTAGGTGTGCCAAGAGGATTTTAACCTTAAATACAGATAATGAAAGATATCAGAACGCTTAGTTTAGACCAGCTCAAAGAATATTTTGTTTCTTTGGGAGAAAAACCATTTCGTGCCAAGCAGGTCTATGACTGGCTTTGGTCTAAAAATCTTCATTCTATTGAGGAAATGACTAACCTTTCCAAAGAACTTCGCCAAAGAATTTCGGAGGAATATACGATAAATCCCATCTCGGTAGACAAACTCCAAAGAAGTTCAGACGGAACCATAAAAAACGGCGTAAAACTTCATGACGGGCTTTTGGTGGAAAGTGTTCTAATCCCAACAGAAACACGAACAACCGCCTGTGTTTCCTCGCAGGTAGGATGTTCTCTAAATTGTGAGTTTTGCGCTACAGCCAAACTCAAAAGAATGAGAAACTTGGAGGTGGCAGAGATAGTCGATCAAGTGGCTTTGATAGACAAACAGAGCAGACTTTATTTTGATAGACCTCTCTCTAACATTGTATTCATGGGAATGGGCGAACCTATGATGAACTACAAAAATGTAGTGGAAGCCATTAGAAAAATCACTCAGCCCGATGGTCTGGGCATGTCTCCAAGGAGAATTACCGTGTCTACTTCTGGAATTCCGAAGATGATAAAAATGCTGGCAGATGAAGATTTAAAAGTAAAATTGGCGCTTTCGCTGCATTCAGCAATTGAAGAAAAACGAAATGAAATCATGCCTTTCTCTTCTAATTTCCCGCTGACAGACATCATGGAAGCCTTGCAATACTGGTATTCTAAAACTGGCTCTGTCATTACTTTGGAATACTGTATCTGGAAAGGCATAAACGACAAGGATGAAGATATAAAAGCCCTGATAAAATTCTGTAAAAAAGTGCCTACAAAGGTGAATTTGATAGAATATAATTCCATAGGCAACGGAAAATACGACCGCAGCAACCCTGAGGCCACAGAAAACTATGTCCGTCAGTTAGAGAAGAACGGAATCACTACGATGATTCGCCGAAGCAGGGGAGGAGACATCGATGCGGCCTGCGGGCAGCTTGCCAATAAAATAGCCGAAGCGTAGAAAAAGCCCTACAAATAGATAATAAAATGGATAATTTTATTTTAATCATATTGTGCATTGTGGCGGGAATGGTCTTTAAGGCAACTAAATCCATTCACCCAGATGCCCACAAAGGAATCAATACTTGGATACTTTACATCGCACTGCCCTCTATTTCCTTTAAATACATTCCAAAAATAGAGTGGTCGCTGGAAATACTCTATCCTGCGGCTAGTATGGTAGTTCTGGCAGTGGGAGCGTATTTATTTATACAATATTATTCAAAACTAAAAAACTATTCCAACCGTTCTACAAGCACCCTGCAGCTGGCGAGTGGATACAGCAACACTTCGTTCATTGGTTTTCCGCTGATTTCTGCTTTTTATGGAGAAGAATATTTGAGCATCGCGATTATCTGCGACCAAGCCATGTTTCTTACCCTTTCTACACTGGGTATCATCACTGCTCTAAAGGGAGGAAATAACAGCACCATAAGCGCTAAATTTTTACTAAAAAGGCTTTTTATATTTCCGCCATTTATCGGATGTGTTACAGCATTAGTTTTATCATCTTTTATAGATCTTTCTCCTACCGAACCGCTTTTTAACAAGCTGTCTGGAACGGTGGCGCCTTTGGCTTTGTTCTCGATAGGTTTACAGTTAAAATTTAACGGCTGGAAAAAACTGATGAGCCAAATTTCCATGTCGATGATTTATAAACTATTGATTGGCCCTGCTTTGATTTTGGTTTTGGGACTTGTTTTAGGACTAAAAGAAAGTTTAGTGAAAATCACAGTTTTTGAATCCGCGATGCCTACTTTGGTAATGTCCAGCGTCATCGCTGAGCAATTTAAACTCAATACCAAACTCACCAATATGATTATCGGAATCAGCATTATTGTCGGATTTTTTACTTTGGGAATTTGGTATAAAGTGCTGGAATGGTGTTTTTAATGAAAGATTTTATTTTGATATATGCGTTTTAGTAGATTTTATCTTTTGTTTTTTATTCTCATATCGGTTTTTTCTTTGGCTCAAAAAACCAAAAGGCTGCCTTTGAAAAATTATAAAATCGCTGTCTTAAATGATACTTTGAGGGAAACATCAGGATTAACGCTGATGAATGGGAGGTTGTACAGCTTTAATGACGGTGGAAATCTCAATGAAATTTATGAAATAAATCCTGAAAGTGGGCAGATAATTTCTACCATCAAAGTTGATTTCCCAAACAGAGACTGGGAAGCCATGACTAGCGACGGACAAAGCCTTTATGTAGGAGATTTCGGGAATAATAGGGGCAAAAGAACGGATTTAGCGATTTATAAAATATCGGATAATTCTCATCAGAAAATCAGTTTTAAATATAAAAATCAGCCTCATTTTAGCTTTAAAAAAGACAAACACGATTTTGATGCCGAAGCGATGATTTTCAAAGATGGGAAAATTTATCTTTTTTCCAAAGAATGGGCTTCGCTGAAAGTTTCTAAATACGCGATAAATCCTGATACAGAGGAAGAACAGAGCATCGAAAAAACGGAAGAATTCAAAACCAATTTCTTGGTAACGGATGCTTTTTATTTTAATAAAAAACTGTATCTGGTGGGATATAATAAGATAGCAAAAGCCTTTTTGATGATTTTTGAGGAAGATGAAAACGGGAATTTTTTCAGTGGAAAATATACAAAATACAAGCTGGGTTCGGTCTTTAAATATGGTCAGATAGAGGGAGTTGCAGTAGATGAAAAGGGCATTTATATCTCAGGCGAAGAATTTAAGAAATTCTGTTTTCAGGCGAAACAGAGTTTGTATTTTGTGCCTTTTGAGCGGCTGTAATTTAAAATTAAATAATCTTATATTTGTGGATTAAAATAAAATTGTGGCTAAAATCTTAGAAGAAATCAAAGCTCCCATAAGCAGGGAAATGAAACTTTTTGAGGAAAAGTTTTATCAGTCCATGCAGAGCAGCGTGCCTTTATTAGATAAAATTACACAATTTATCATCGCTACGAAGGGCAAACAGATGCGGCCTATCCTTGTTTTCCTTTCAGCGAAAATGACAGGCGAGGTGAGCGAAAAAACCTTTCGTGGAGCTTCTTTGATAGAGCTGATACATACGGCGGCTTTGGTGCATGATGATGTAGTAGATGAGAGCACTAGAAGGCGGAATTTCTTCTCTATCAACGCCTTATGGGGGAACAAGACTGCGGTTTTGATTGGGGATTATTTATTGTCCAAATCGGTAATTCTTTCTACTGAAAATAAGGATTTTGATTTGTTGGAAATCGTTTCCCAAACCATAAAAGACATGTCCGAAGGCGAGCTTTTACAACTGGAAAAAGCAAGAAAACTGGACATTACGGAAGATATTTATTATCAGATTATTAGACAAAAAACAGCTTCGCTTATTTCGGCGTGCTGCCAGATAGGAGCAGTTTCTAATAATGCTGAAAACTCGCTGATAATGAAGATGAAAGATTTTGGGATTTATGCAGGAATGGCTTTTCAGATAAAAGATGATTTGTTTGATTATTTTAGCAAAAACATCGTAGGGAAGCCTGCGGGCATAGATATTAAGGAACAAAAAATGACTTTGCCGCTTATTTATTCTTTAAAAACGGCAAATGAAAAGGACAGAAAATATTATTTTAATATCATTAAAAACCATAATAAAAACCCAAAACGAGTAAAAGAACTGATTGATTTTGTGAAAAAAACGGGCGGGCTGGACTACGCCGAGAAAATAATGGAAAATTACCAGCAGAAGGCTTTGGATATTTTATCAGAATTTCCTGATAATGAAGCGAAAAAATCCTTACAGCTGATGCTGGATTATGTAATAAAAAGAGAATTTTAAAAAATATAAAAATGGAGAATAATATTTTAGATTGTGTGATTATAGGTTCTGGACCTTCTGGTTTTACGGCAGCTATCTATGCAGCGAGAGCGGATTTAAAACCTGAACTTTATACAGGTCTGCAGCATGGCGGCCAGCTTACTACGACTACGGAAGTGGACAATTTCCCAGGGTATCCAGAGGGAGTTACAGGGCTAAAAATGATGGAAGATTTACAAAAACAAGCTGAAAGATTTGACACCAAAGTTCATTATGAAATGATTACGAAAGTGGAATTTTCTAAAGAAAAAGGCGGAATTCATAAGTTTTGGGCAGGAGAGAAAGAAATTTTGGCTAAAACTGTGATTATTTCCACTGGAGCGACAGCCAAATACCTTGGGCTGGATGATGAGAAGAAATACTCTGGCGGCGGCGTGTCTGCATGTGCTACATGTGACGGATTTTTTTACAGAAACCAAGAAGTTATCGTAGTTGGAGCAGGGGACACGGCAGCTGAAGAGGCGACTTATCTTGCTAATATTTGCAGCAAAGTGACCATGCTTGTGAGAAAAAACTATTTCCGGGCTTCCAAAGCAATGGCTCACAGAGTGGAAAAAACGCCAAATATAGAAGTGAAATTTAATCACGAATTGATAGGTATCAAAGGGGAAAATAACTTGGTGGAAAAAGCTGTGGTTATCAACAACCAGACCCAAGAAACTTCTGAAATCCCTGTCAGCGGGATATTCATAGCCATAGGACATCAGCCTAATACTGAGATATTTAAAGGGCAAATAGATATGGATGAAAATGGCTATATCATCACCGAAGGAAAATCTTCTAGAACCAATCTTCCTGGGATTTTCGCGGCAGGAGATGTGCAGGATCACATTTATCGTCAGGCAGTTACAGCAGCAGGAAGCGGATGTATGGCAGCGATAGATGCAGAGAGATATTTAGGCGAATTAAAATAAAAAACTACTATGAAAGCCCTGATATATGTTTTCATAGGGGGAGGAGTGGGGAGTATTTTTAGGTTTATGATTTCTAATTATGCTCATAAACTACCGATGGCAGGCTCTTTTCCTCTTGGAACACTCTTGGCCAATGTTTTGGGATGTTTTTTCATTGGAATATTTTCTTCTTTATGCAAAGAAAATGAATATCTGAAATACCTTATGGTTACAGGATTTTGTGGCGGATTTACTACATTTTCCACATTTTCTATGGAAAACATCACTCTTTGGCAAAACGGACAGTATGGAATTTTGGTTTTGTACTTGACATTGAGCATTGCATTGGGGCTTTCTGCGGTGTATTTAGGAAGTCAGCTTTTGAAATAAAGTAATATCGCAAAGCCTTTGTTTTTAGTCAGATAATTTATATATTTGTAATAAATACTTTTTATCTATGGAAAATAATAATGATTTCAATCAGGAAAAAAAAGAAAATATTACAATTTCTAAAAAATCCCTGTATATAGTGGGAGGAGTGGCGTTGGCTCTTGTTCTTTTGATAGGAGGTTATTTTGCATTTTCTAATAAAAATGAAGCAAAAAATGCTATTGTCAAAAATGATTCTCTTGTTGTGAAGAAAGATTCTACAACTATTAATGCTGATTCTTTGAAGAATACAGAAGGCTATGATGAAGAATCGCCGTATCAATCTTACTCATTGATTGCCAATGCGGTATCGCTTCCTAATGGACAGAAATTAAAGTTTGGCGACAGAGTTTTTATACATTATGAAAATGAAGGTCAGGAGTTTAAAACCGCTTATCTCAATGACCCTACGCAATACCCAAGTGCGAAAAATAATCCTATTTCTCTCAATGAGAATATGATTATTCCGACTTATAGTTTTGAAGATTTTAAGAATAACTTTTCATTAGCGCCTTATTCTGCACTGCCTTCTGTTATGAAAAAAATACTGATAGAAGAAAATAATAAATATGTAAATGGAGGAAATTATAAAATTGCCCAAAATGAAAGCAGGGCAAAATCTACTTTGGCATCAGGAGACTTTGACGCAGATGGGATAAAGGATATTGCTGTAATTTTGGATGACAACGAAAGACAATATTCTAGACTTTTGGTGATATGTTCTAATGAAGCAACCAAAAAGCCTTATATTGCATTTGCACAAAATTACCCAACGAGATACAAAGTGAGAAGTTTCAAGAAAGGGGCATCTATCTATATGGATACTTCCGACCTTGTAAAAGCGCCTCAGGATGGGGTAATTATAGAAAATCAGAATTCTTCTTATGTTGTGATATATAATTCTAAAAATCAGTCGTTTGAATATTATGTACAGGAGCCAGCAAACGAAGCTTCTGATGATTCTGAATAAAATTAAAAGTCCAAGCATTTGTTTGGGCTTTTTTATTTATCTTTGTGGGAATTGATTTATAATGAAAAAAGTATTTTATCTAAAAACATGCAGCACCTGTAAGAGAATAATGTCTGAATTTGACCTTACAGACTGGGAAATCAGAGAACTGAAATCCGAGAATGTAACCAGCAAAGAACTTCAGGAAATGTACAAAATCACAGGAAGTTATGAGGCGCTTTTTAGTAAAAAATCTACACAGATAAAGGCAAGAGAAATAGATGTGAAAACGCTGAAAGAAGAGGATTTTAAGAACTTGATTTTAGACCATTATAGTTTTCTGAAACGCCCTGTTTTTCTTACCGAAAAAGAAATTTTCGTGGGAAGCGAGAAGAAAAATTTAGAAAATCTAAAAATATTCTTTGAAAATAAAAACGATACAAAATAAAAGTAGAAATAATTTTAATTTGATTAACTTTGTAAAAAATTGAATAAAAATGGAAAAACTTTCTGATAGACTCAATAGATTGAGCTATTCCAAGACTTTCGTGATGACTAATAAAGCCAGAGAAATGAAAAGTCAAGGAATAGATGTGATAAGCCTTACATTGGGAGAGCCTGATTTTGATGTTCCAGATAATATCAAACGAGCAGCGATAGATGCTATTCACCAAAATTACAGCCACTATTCGCCTGTTACAGGGTTTTTAGAACTTCGTGAGGCGGTTTGTAAAAAACTAAAAAGAGATAATAATCTTGACTACAAACCAAACCAAATCTGCGTTTCTAACGGAGCGAAACAATCTATTTTCAATGTATTGGCTTCTGTTGTAAATGATGGTGACGAAGTTATCCTACCAACGCCTTACTGGGTGAGTTATGATGAAATGGTAAAAATGATGGGTGGTGTTTCTGTTTTTGTCAATACAACGATAGATACAGATTTCAAGATGACAGCGGCTCAGCTGGAAGCAGCAATTACTCCTAAAACTAAGGCTTTGCTATTCAGTTCTCCATGTAACCCTTCTGGAAGTTTCTACGAAAGAGAAGAATTGGAGGCTATTGCAAATGTTATCGCAAAATATCCACAAATTACCATTATTTCTGATGAAATTTATGAATTTATCAATTATGGTGGAAAACATACATCCATCGCCGAGTTTCCGCAAGTGTATGAGCAGACTGCTGTAATCAACGGAATGTCAAAGGCTTTCGCGATGACAGGATGGAGAATAGGTTATTCTGCGTGTCCTACTTGGCTTGCTGCCGCTTGTGACAAGGTGCAGGGACAGATGACTTCTGGAGCGAATACCATTGCGCAGAGAGCTTCTATTACAGCATTAGAAACCAATCCTTCTGAATACAAATACATGATTGATAGCTTTGAAAAGAGAAGGGAACTGGTTTTCAGTCTTTTAAAAGAAATAAAAGGTTTCAAAATTAACAAACCAAAAGGAGCTTTTTATATGTTCCCAGATATTTCTCATTACATAGGTCAGACTTTGGATGGCGTGAAAATCAATGATTCTGATGATTTTGCGATGTATCTTTTAGAAAAAGCACATGTAGCAACAGTGGGCGGTGTGTCTTTCGGAGACAAAAACTGTATCCGTTTCTCTTACGCAGCATCAGAAGAGCAGCTGGTAGAGGCAATGAGAAGAATAAAAGAATTATTGAATAAATAAATTTTATCTAAATAAAATTAACTTCGGCAAGGCATCGCTTTGTCGAAGTTTTTTATGTATTTTTGTAAAAATCAATTCTAAAAAATGTCTGTATCACTTATTTTAAAATATTTTCCAGAAATCACTGATGAACAAAAACAGCAGTTTGAAAAACTGGAACAGCTATACACCGAATGGAACGAGAAAATAAATGTCATTTCCCGAAAAGACATGGATGGGCTTTATGAAAAGCACATACTGCATTCGCTCGGAATTGCCAAAGTAATGCCTTTTGCTGATGGCACCAAGGTGCTGGATATCGGCACTGGAGGCGGATTTCCTGGGATTCCGCTGGCTATTCTTTTTCCAGAGGTGAGTTTTACGCTGATAGATTCCATCGGCAAGAAAATAAAAGTGGTGGAAGCTGTTTCGGAGGGACTTGGGCTGAAAAATGTGACCGCAGTGCATGGAAGAGCTGAAAAACTGAAAGAAAAGTTTCATTTTGTGGTGAGCAGGGCTGTTACCCAGATGCCTGAGTTTTTGCGATGGCTGAAAGGGAAATTTGAAAAAGAGCAATTCAATGAAAAGCATAACGGCGTGCTTTATCTCAAAGGAGGAGATTTGGCGGAGGAACTGGCAGGGCTTCGCTGTGAGATTTTTCAGCTGAAAAATTATTTTGAAGAAGAAATTTTCGATACCAAAAAAGTGGTGTATTTATCAAAAGGAAATTTTAATTCATAGTGATTTAATTATAAGTTTTTAAGTCGCCAAATACAGAAAAACATAAATGTAAGAATTAGCATAATTAAAAGTAAATACCATTTATTCT
This sequence comes from uncultured Riemerella sp., assembly GCA_938037185.1. Lineage (GTDB taxonomy): Bacteria > Bacteroidota > Bacteroidia > Flavobacteriales > Weeksellaceae > JABCPE02. The sequence goes on along the minus strand of CALHQK010000095.1, from coordinate 56,733 downwards.
TTGTCCAAAAACATTTAATGTAGATGTAGACTAAAAAGAAGAAGCTAAATACAAGAGCATATAAAGGGAGGAAAATGAATAGAACAATAAGTGGTAATAAATCTAATTCCTCATTATTGTTACTTAGTAATAGAAAAAAAAGTATAATAAAAAAAATACCCACCAATGCGACAATATAAATCAGAGTATCACGCAATACTGGTTTTAATTCTTTTTTTAATTTCATTGAAAAATGATATAAATATACAAAAGTATGAAAAATATGGTAAAATGACATTTCAATTAAATTTGAGTGTCATTTTTTAGTTTTATCTTTGTAGGAAATAAAAAAATAGATGAAATTTCTCTCAAAAATTATTTCGGAATTATTATCAGAAACTTCGGATTTATCCCAGACTGTAGTCGTTTTACCAGGGAAAAGACCCGTAGTTTTTTTGAAACAAATCCTAAAAGAGCAGAAATACGAAGGTTTTTTGCCTGAGTTTTTTACGGTGGATGAATTGATTAAGAAAATATCTGGAAAACAGCACATTCAGGGAATATCTCTGTGGCTTTTTGGGTATGATGTTTATAAGAAAATTTATCCCGAAGAAACTTTGGAAAACTTCCTAAAATGGTTTCCTACTTTGCTGAAAGACTGGGATGATATGCTTAAATTCAGCGAAGAGGACAAGGCTGTTTTGGAATATATGCTTGATGATGAGCGAATTAAAAACTGGGGCGAAACGCTGGGTGATGGAGATAATGCGAGGAAACGAAACCTTAATTTTTGGAAAAAGATGAATGTTTTTTTACCTAAATTAAAGGAAAATCTCCAAGCAAAAGGCTGGGCGACTGATGGGATGATTCACGAAATGGTGAGAGAGAAAATAAGCGATTTCGCGGAGGAAACGGAAGCAAAGTTTGTTTTTTGTGGCTTTAATGCGCTTACGCCTTTGGAGGAAAAACTGATTCGGGAACTGCTCCAAAAAGGGAAAGCAGAATGCTTTTTCCAAGCAGATGAATATTACATAAAAGACCTAAAACAGGAGGCTGGAAAGTTTCTGAGAAAACATATGCACTGGAAGGAATTTAATGAAAACCGAAAATTCCAGTGGGTAGAAAATAGTTTTTGTGAAGAGAAAAATATCAAGGTCTATGAGGTTGCGGGGAATGTAGCCCAAACCAAAATTCTGCCTGAAATTTTACAAGAAATTCCAAAAGAAAATTATTCTAAAACGGCGGTTGTTTTATTAGATGAAAACCTGCTTCTGCCGAGTCTGGATGCGGTGAGTTTTGTGGATAATCTGAATATCACGATGGGATTTCCTATCAAGAATCTTGGTTTCAGTGGAGCGGTTAAGAAGCTTTTTTACCTACAAAAACAGCTTGAAAAAAATGATAAATTCTACTATTATTTGGATGTTTTTTCGGTTTTGGAGGAGTTCCCAGATAATGAAGAAGACCGAAAAATCATAGACCAATTTACGGCTAAAATAGAAGACGAAAACATCGTTTATATTTCGAAAAAAATGATGCAGGAGCATTTGGGCGAGCTTTCTTATTTTCAGCTTTTTGAGAAGAGAACAGCTGCTGAACTGCTGGAGGATTTGTCTAATTTTTGTTATCAGTTGAAATTCAGAGAAATAGATGATATTTTATATGAAAATGTTTCTCTTTTTGAAACGACATTTAAGATTCTAAAAAATCATATGAAAGACTATGATTTTGAGATTTCTATAGATGCGCTGGAGGTTTTGATGAATCAGCTTGTCAATTCAGAAAACTTGGATTTTCAGGGTGAACCACTTGAGGGACTGCAGTTTATGGGGCTTTTAGAAACTCGTCTTTTGGATTTTGAAAATATTATTCTGCTTTCTGTAAATGAAGGAAAACTGCCGCTGGGGAATACGCAAAATACCTATCTTCCGTTCGATGTGAGAAGGAATTTTGGGCTGAATACTTTTTTGGAAAATGATAGTATTTATGCCTACCATTTCTACCGTTTGCTGCAAAATTCTAAAAATATCTATCTGTTATACAATGCCTTAGGTTCTGGAGTGAATACGGGTGAGAAAAGTAGATTTATCACCCAAATGGAAATGGAAAGTCCTCATAAAATAGAGCATATCGTGATAGAAAACACCTCTGAACCGATTCTGCAGGAGCCGATAATCATAGAAAAAACAGAAAAAGTTTTAGAAAAACTAAATGAATGGAAAGGCAGAATTTCAGCATCGCATTTGATTTCTTATCTCTATAATCCGATTGATTTTTACTTAAATAACATCTTAAAAGCAAGGGAAACAGAGGAGATAGAAGAGGAGCTTTCGCAGCGAAACTATGGGAATTTGGTGCATTATGCTTTGGATGATTTGTATAAAGGTAAAAAAGGTAAAATCCTGAAAGCAAGTGATATAGAAGATTTAAAACCAAAAATAGATGAGGCTATTAATGCTGCAATTATTAAACTTAAACACCAGCCAGAGCTCTATGAACGAGGAATGAACTACATTCATAAATCAATGGCAGCCAAGGTGGTAGAGCATATTTTGGATTATGATTTAGGTTTAATTAAAGCTGGTAACTCTTTAGAAATCATAAGTTTAGAAGAGAAAATCAATGCAGAGTTTTCACTGGATGAAAATGGAGAAAAAATTAATTTTGTTGGTTATATAGACCGTATAGATCGCCTAAATGGGGTGTTGCGAGTGATAGATTTTAAAACTGCAAAAGCTAAAAATCTTTCCGTGAAACCAAAGGAGGAAAAATTGGAAGATTTCATAAGCAATGCGGACAGCAAACAGGCTTTACAGCTGAGTATTTATGCGTATATGGCCTTGCATAACAAAGGTTTTGCGGTCAATCAGCTGCAGTGCGGCATTTGGAGTTTTGCGGAAATAGGGAAGGGCGTTCAGACTTTGAAGATTTATGACAATGAAAATATTGATAATGAGAATGTTAGTATCTGTATGAATTCCATTAAAAACATTATTTTAGAAATATTAAATCCTGAAATTCCGTTTAAAGAAAACTAAAATGAATCAAAATATATCTCTGACCATAGATTTTGTAAAGAAAACCTTGGAAGGAGCAGAGGCAGGGCATGATTGGTTCCATACCGAGCGGGTTTGGCGACTTGCAAAGCTCATTGCTAAAACAGAAAACTGCAATCAAGAAATTGTGGAAATTTCGGCTTTATTACACGATATTGCCGACCCAAAATTTCATAACGGAGATGAAACCTTGGCGCTTGAGATTTCTGAAAAATTCCTTAATGAAATAGGAGTGGAGGCTCAGGTGATAGAGCAGATTTTATTTATCATCATTTAAAAATAAAGGCGAAACGATAGAAAAGACCAAAGAGCTCGAAATCGTGCAGGATGCGGATAGACTGGATGCGATGGGGGCTATCGGGATAGCACGGACTTTTAATTTTGGAGGATATAAAAATAATCCGATTTATAATCCAGATATTCAGCCGAATATCCATCAGGCCAAGGAAGAATATAAAAAATCCAATGGTACGACAATCAATCATTTTTATGAAAAACTGCTCCTGCTGAAAAACCTTATGAATACTGATAAAGGAAGGGAATTAGCAGAGGAAAGGCATAGTTTTATGCTGGTGTTTTTGGAGCAGTTTTATAAAGAATGGAATTCAGGGTTAGATGTTTGATTCTATTTTGTTTAGAAAAGTATTGAAAATCAATACACTTTCACTAAATTTATCAAAAATTTTATTTGAAATATGCGGAAGTTCATTTTCCAAAAAATAAATCCTATCTGATTGATTATCAAAGAATAATAAAATATTGGTGTTTTTACCTTCGGAGAGCATTTCTGATTCAACTTCGGAAATGATGTATTTCCTGCTGAAATTTTTGATAATTGCTAAAAGTTCTTCTTCTAAAAAGGAATTCCAATCATTTATCTTGTGTTCTTCTGTGTGAAAAGTGATACTGAGTATTGCCATTTTTGTGAAATTTTTAACTTAATTTTTTTTGTAAAAGTAATCAAATTTTCATAAATTGCCATGTTATTTGTTTCTCATCGCAGAAAAGAAAAAATAGATGTAAATAGTGGTGCATAAAGCACTGATTCATATAACTTTAATAAAAATAAATGAACGCAGGAGAAAAGTTAATTCCTATCAACATTGTTGATGAAATGAAGTCCTCTTACATAGACTATTCGATGTCGGTGATTGTTTCCCGTGCATTGCCTGATGTAAGAGATGGTCTGAAACCCGTTCACAGAAGGGTTCTGTATGGTATGTATGATTTGGGAGTTTTTTCCAATAAAAAACATTTGAAATCAGCCAGAATCGTAGGGGATGTTTTGGGTAAATACCACCCTCACGGAGACAGCTCTGTATATGATGCTATGGTGCGTATGGCGCAGCCGTGGAGCTTGAGATACCCTATGGTCGATGGACAGGGAAACTTCGGTTCTATGGATGGTGACCCTCCAGCAGCGATGCGTTACACGGAAGCAAGGCTGAAAAAAATCTCAGATGAAATTCTTTCTGATTTAGATAAAGAAACGGTTGATTTTCAGAATAACTTTGATGATACAACCAAAGAGCCTACGGTTCTCCCTACGAGAATTCCTACACTTTTGGTAAACGGAAGTTCTGGTATCGCGGTAGGGATGGCTACCAATATGGCTCCGCATAACCTTAGCGAGAGTATAGATGCTATCTGTGCGTATATTGATAACAGGGATATTACCATAGATGAACTGATGAAACACATCATCGCTCCAGATTTCCCTACGGGAGGAATTATCTATGGCTATGATGGTGTGAGAGATGCTTTCCATACAGGGCGAGGGCGAGTGGTGTTGAGAGGAAAAGTGAAATTTGAGGAAATAGGAAACCGAAATGCTATCGTAGTAACAGAGGTGCCTTATCAAGTGAATAAGGCAGATATGATAGAGCGAACGGCAGAATTAGTAAAAGAAGATAAAATACCAGGGATTTATGAAATCCGTGATGAATCTGACAGGGAGGGACTTCGTGTGGTTTATGAATTGAAAAACGATGCGATTCCAAATGTGGTGCTTAACCTATTATATAAGTATACAGCTCTGCAGACTTCATTTAGTATCAATAATATTGCGCTGGTTGGTGGAAGACCGCAACAGCTTAATTTAAAGGATATTATCTATAATTTTGTAGAACATAGACATGATGTAGTAACCAGAAGAACAGAATACGAGCTGAAAAAAGCAAAAGAAAGAGCTCATATTTTGGAGGGGTATATGAAGGTGATTGCTACTCAGGATACGCTGGATAAGGCAATAGCGATTATTAGACATAGTGCCAATCCACAGGCAGCGAAGGAAGGTTTGATAGCAGAATTTGAACTTTCTGAAATTCAAGCACAGGCTATTCTTGATTTAAGACTTGCTCGTCTTACAGGAATGGAATTGGATAAAATTCGTGATGAATACGAGGAAATCATGAAGATTATCGCTGATTTAGAAGATATCCTATCTAATGAGGGCAGAAGATTTGAGATTATAAAGAACGAGCTTCTTGAAATCAAAGAAAAATACGGAGACGAAAGAAAATCAGAAATTGACTATTCAGGCGGTGAAATGTCCATAGAAGACATTATCCCAAATGAGCAGGTGGTGCTTACGATTTCTCACGCAGGATACATTAAGAGAACTCTGCTTTCTGAATACAAAGTGCAGTCTAGAGGTGGTGTAGGTAATAAAGCCGCAACGACCCGTGATGAAGACTTCTTGGAATACATCGTATCCGCTACCAATCACCAGTATATGATGTTCTTCACAGAGAAAGGAAAATGCTACTGGCTGCGCGTATTTGAAATTCCAGAAGGCTCTAAAACAGCCAAAGGAAGAGCGGTTCAGAACCTTATCAACATTGAGCCAGATGATAAAATCAAGGCGTACATCAGAACCAATGACCTGAAAGATGCAGACTATGTAAACAGCATGTATGTGGTGATGGTTACCAAAAATGGTGTTATCAAGAAAACTTCGTTGGAGGCATATTCTAGACCGAGAGTAAATGGGGTAAATGCCATAGAAATTCGTGAAGATGACCAGCTTTTAGAAGCAAGACTGACCACGGGTGAATCCGAAATCATGATTGCTACTAAAAATGGTAAATGTATCCGTTTCCCAGAGGAAAAAGTAAGAGCCGTGGGAAGAACTTCTATCGGGGTGAGAGGTATTACATTAGAGGATAATGATGAAGTAATCGGTATGATTATCGCTAATGATTTGGAGAAAGAATCTGTTTTGGTTGTTTCTGAAAAAGGCTACGGAAAGAGAACCGCAGTGGAAGACTACAGAGTTACCAACAGAGGTGGAAAAGGAGTTATCACCCTAAATATCACTGAAAAAACAGGAAAACTCATCGCGATACAAAATGTAACAGATGAAGATGGTCTGATGATTATCAATAAATCTGGTGTGGCTATCCGTATGGCAGTGGAGGAACTGCGCGTGATGGGAAGAAATACCCAAGGGGTGAAACTTATCAATCTAAAAGGAAGTGATGAAATCGCGGCGGTGGCGAAAGTAGAAATGGATAAAGATGTGGAAGATTCCGAAGAACAACCCGAAGAAGGAGAAAATACGGAAAACACAGAAAATGTTTCAGAATAAAATTAAATAAAAAATTATCATTAACATGAAAAAAATAGTTTTAAGTTTAGCATTAGTGAGTGCGTCATTCACTTTTGCACAGAAAAAAGAAATCCAAAACGCTTCTAAAGCAATAGAAAAAAACGATATAGCAGCAGCTAAAGCAGAAATATCAAAGGCTGAAGGTTTATTGAACGACCAGCTGTATCTGCTCGAGCCATCAGTTTTGGAGGAATACTATTACGCGAAAGGAGTTTTATTGATAAAAGAAGGAAAAACCAGAGAAGGAGCAGCTCTTTTAGGGAAAATTACAGATTTAAAAACGATTTATACAGGTAAAAACAGCGACAAAAAGAAAGTATATTTTGCAGGAAAAGAAGCTGCTGAAAAAAGTGGAATACAAGGATTAAAAGTTGAAAATTACACTCCAAAAACTACTGAAAAAGTAAATAGTTTTGTAAATCCGCTTTTGAAATCTGCAAGTGATGAAGCTTACAAAGCTTATCAAGCTAAAAACTACAATAAGGCAGCTGAAAAATACGAAGAAGTATATAACTTACTGAAAGCCGTAGGAAATGAGGATAAAACTTATCTTTACTACGCAGGAATAAACTATGGCGCTGCTGGAAAAAATAATGAAGCGATAGACATTTATAATAGCTTGATTAACAGTGGATATACAGGAGTTACTACTCAGTATTTGGCGACAGATGTGAAAACTGGGCAGGTTCAGTCTTTTGATAAAAACTCTTTTGAATTGATTAAAAAATCTGGTTCAAATGAATACAAAGACCTAAAAACTCAATCAACTCCGAGCGTAGAACTAGAATTATATGAAGCAAACATAAGACTTTTGGTGGATGCTGCGAGATATGATGAAGCTTTGGTTTTGATAGAAAAAGGACTTAAAAAATTCCCTAACAATCAGAGATTGTCGGAATTACAGGGAATTGCTTATTACAGATCAGGAAAGACAGCTGAATTTATCCAAACGCTTAAAAATCAAGTTGCTAAAAATCCTAATGACAAGGAATCTTGGTATAATTTAGGTTTCTTGCAAAGTCAAGATAATGCTACTTTGGCGGATGCTGAAAAATCATTCAAAAAAGCATTAGAGATTGATGGAAACTATGTTTTGGCGCTGCAAGGTTTGGCTTATGCTGTTCATTTAAAGGATGATGAAAAGACATTGGAGCAAATCCGAACTTTCCAAAAAGCAAAGAAAATCAATGAAATGAATAAATTGATGGAAAAGCGAAGAGAAACCTTCAAAAAAGCTCTTCCTTACCTTGAAAAATGGCATTCTATTGAGCCTAAAAATGTAGAAGTAGTAAGTACTCTGAAAGGAATCTACATGAATCTAGACAATATGGATAAGTATAACCAGTTCAAGAAGTTAGAAGATTCTTTGAAAAAATAATTTATATAAAATAAGCTCTATTTTTGTAGGGCTTATTTTTTTAAAAAATAAAAACATATGAAAAAAATTATTCTAATCCAATTACTTTGTTTACTATCTTCATGTAATGGACAAGACAAAAAAACTGAAGTAAAAAACGAGCAGATAAAAGCCGAAAAAAAGTTTGATATCAAACGATTTAATGAAAATAAGAAAAACGGAGAATATATTTATATTGACAGCTTGGGAAATCGGGTGACAGAAATTACTACTAAAAGAGGTTATGGGCGTTATGTGTCTTTAAAAAATGAATTTAATGTAAAATTTCTTAATCATTTCTATTCTACAGGAATCCTAAAAGAAGAAGGTAAAGTTTTTGATGGAGGAGGTTTTCGTATAGGAACATGGAATTTCTATGATGAAAAGGGCATCCTAACAAAGAGCATAGATTATGACAAACCTTTTGAAAAATATCCATTAGAGAAGGTTTTGGCATATATGAAAAGCCGTAAAGCAGAATTATTAGGCATGTATACAAGGATATACAGAAAAATTGATGAAAAAGGAGTTCCCATGTGGTATATCAGCTGGGATGCTCATCAGAGAACCAAAGAAGACTGTATCACTATGGTTAATATAGAAATAGATGCTCAAAAAGGCGAAATTGTCAAAGAATACCATTCCTTCTTTTGGGAATACAATAATCCTTACGATAAAGTTCCTGCTCCTGTCATCATCTTTGATAAAACTAAAAAATAAGTAAATTTTAAAGTTAAAAAAAGATTCAAATAATTTTGATTTTTCAAAATAAATATTAACTTTGCAATTCAAAGTTCTTTTTATGGATACTAAAAATTATCAAGAAGATTTATCTCACATTCGCTCTATTATGGAGAAAAGTTCTCGCTTCATTTCATTGAGTGGCTTGTCTGGAGTTTTTGTAGGGATTTTTGCTATTTTGGGAGCGGCGTATGTGTTTTTCGCATTTGAAAGGGAAGGGATTAGCTATTTTGACAGATATCCTAAATTTTATGGTTTTAATTTTATATCCGAGCTGATTTTAGTTGCCCTTGTAGTCCTTGTTTTCTCTTTGGCTTCGGCAGTTTTCTTCACAGTAAGAAAGAGTAAAAGAAAAGAACTTCCTATCTGGACTACATCTACTAAGCTTCTGATAATCAATTTTTCTATTCCATTGGTTACTGGGGGGATTTTTTGTTTGGGGCTTCTTTTTCATCATTTTTATGCGTTTTTAGCTCCTTCTACATTGATTTTTTATGGATTGTCACTTATCAACGCTTCTAAATACACTTATTCTGATATCAGATATTTAGGAATTTGTGAGGTGGTTTTGGGTTTGCTTTCATCATTTTTGCTGGGGTATGGATTGATATTCTGGGCGTTAGGATTTGGGCTGTTGCATATTATTTATGGGCTTATTTTGTATAAAAAATATCAATAATTTTAGTGAAAATGTTTAATATCAATCAGCTCAATAAGGAATTTGAAAGTCGCGTAAGGCTGGGCATCATGTCTGTCCTTATCGTGAATGACTGGGTTGATTTCAGTGAAATGAAAAACCTCCTTAACATCACTGATGGTAACTTGGCGAGCCACAGCACAGCCCTTGAAAAATCAGGATATATCGAGGTGAAAAAAGAATTCGTTGGCAAAAAACCAAAAACTTCCTATCGTGTTACACAATCGGGGAGAGAGGCTTTTAACCAACATATCAATACTTTAGAAAAATTATTGAAAAAATAATTATATTTTTTTGTTTTTAAACTTTGAAATACAAAGTTCTTTGGGTTACTAATTTAAATTTTTAAATATTATGAAAACACATCATTTAATTATGCTGACTACAGCAGTAGCTACAGCGCTGTTTTACAGAGAATCTTTTGGCTTAAATGTCGGATTATTAGCCATTTTTCTCAGTGTTATTACTTTGGTGAAAACACATAAAAAAAGGAAAGACAGAGAGTTTTTTATCATTTTTGCGTTGTCCATTTTGTCGGCTTTTGCTTTTATGTGGTATGGGGATTTCGTTTCGTTTTTGGCGGTTTCTTTTTCCTTGCTGCTGCTGAGATTTAAGTCAAAATATAGAAGGCTCAAAAGCATTCTGGCTATCCCGATAGCGACAATGAATAATATCGCTTTTCCGTATCGTTTCTTTGATTTTAATACATGGATTATCAGAGATGGAAACTCTAAATTTAATTTCAAATCAATCATTATTTTAGTAATCCCAATCCTGTTTTTCTTATTCTTTTTCTGGATTTATAGCATGGGAAGTTCCATATTTTCAGAGGTTTATCTTTATGAATTGGACATTGATAGCTGGTTTTTCGTGGTGGCTGCTTTGGCATTTTATTTTTCGTTTGGTTATTGGAATTTTTCAGGAGCAAAATTTTTCTTGCGCCGAAATCAATTTCTACAAAATGAATTTTCAGAAAGAGTTAAAAATCAAGGGTTTAAACCATTTTTAGAGTTTTTAGACCTTGATTCTGAAAGAAAAATAGGCGTGCTGACTTTTATTCTACTCAATCTTCTTTTGCTGGTTTTTATTTTGGTTTTTAATTATGAACAGTTTTTTCAAGTTGATACAAACAGGCTGGCAAACCTTTCTGCGGACACGCACAGCCGTGTAAATGTGGTCATTTTGTCCATTGTAATGGCGGTTTTGTTGTTGATGCTTTACTTCAAATCTTATTTTAATTTTGATGATAAATCATTGTTACTTAAAAAATTAGCTAAAATGTGGATAGTTCTTAACTCGCTACTTGTTCTTTCCGCCCTCATCAAAAACACCGAATACATCTACCACTGGGGGCTTACCTACAAAAGGCTGGGAGTCTATGCTTTTCTTATATTGTCTGTTATTGGTCTGATATTCACTTATTTAAAGATAGAACACAGAAAAACCAATTTCTATCTTTTTAACCAAATGGTTTGGTATTTCTACGGAACGCTTTTACTTTGCAGCTTCGTAAACTGGGGCTATTTGGGGACAATTTATAATATAAAAGTTCAGAAAGTAAGTGATTTTGATGCGGTTTATAGATTTGATTTTAATGATTCTCTGCTTTTGGAATATTATCCTAATGAAATTTATTCCACTTATCGTATTGAAGATATTGAAAAACAACAAAAAGATGAAAGATTTTTGTCCAAAGTGCTTTATTATCAATTTATTAACCTTCCTGATGAAAAACCAGCTTCAAGCATAGAATTACCCAATGAAAAACAAAACTAAAATCAATAAATTTTCGTAAATTAGCAGTAAAATTATAAGAAATGTCAAAAAAAGTTTTACTCGCAATATTAGACGGCTGGGGATTGGCTGAAAATCCCGAAGTATGTGCAATTACCAAGGCTCATACGCCGTTTGTGGACAGCTGCTATCAGAAATATCCTCATACTCAGCTGCATGCATCAGGCTTAGAAGTGGGGCTTCCCGAAGGACAAATCGGTAATTCCGAAGTGGGACATATGAATTTGGGTGCGGGAAGGGTTGTCTATCAAAACCTTACGAGGCTGAATTTAGCTGTAAAAAATGGAACTTTGGGTAAAGAAAAACCTATCCAAGAGGCATTTTTACACGCACAGAAAAACAATAAAAATGTTCATCTCCTTGGGCTGTTGTCTGATGGCGGTGTTCATTCGCATATTACTCATTTAGAGGCTCTTCTGGATGAAGCCAAAGATTTGGGATTGAAAAAAGTTTTCGTTCATGCCTTTACTGATGGGCGTGATTGTGACCCGCACAGAGGAAAGGTTTTTGTAAAAGAGATTCAGGAATATTTAGCTAAAACCACTGGAAAATTAGCTACTGTCACAGGGCGTTTTTTTGCGATGGATAGGGACAAACGCTGGGAACGAGTAAAAAAAGCCTATGATGCCTTGGTAAATGGAGTGGGGGTAAAAACACAAAATGCGCTGGAAGCGGTGGAAAATTCTTATCAAAATAATATTTTGGATGAATTTATCGAGCCGATTATTTTAACTGATGAAAACCAAAATCCTGTGGGAAATATTCAGGAAGGCGATGTGGTTATTTTCTACAATTTCCGTACGGATAGAGGTCGTGAACTTACAGAAGTTCTTTCACAAAAGGATTTTCCAGAATTTGGAATGAAAAAACTGAATCTCTATTTTGTGACAATGACCAACTATGACCGAGATTTTGAAAATATCAAAATCGTCTATGATGAAGAAATTATCCACGAAACTCTGGGGGAAGTTTTGGAGAGAGAGGGAAAATCTCAAATCAGAATCGCAGAAACCGAAAAATATCCTCATGTGACATTCTTCTTTTCAGGAGGGCGCGAAACTGAGTTTGAAAACGAAAAAAGAATACTCTGCCCAAGCCCTAGAGATGTGAAAACTTATGATTTAAAGCCTGAAATGGCAGCTTTTGATATTCGTAATGCCATCATTCCAGAATTGCAGAAACAGACAGCAGATTTTGTTTGTTTAAATTTTGCTAACCCTGATATGGTGGGACATACGGGCGTTTTTGATGCAGTAGTAAAAGCCTGCGAAGTGGTGGATGAATGCATAAAAGATGTAGCCAATACAGCCTATGAAAACGGCTACACGGTGCTTATCCTCGCTGACCATGGTAATTCAGACTATATGATAAACGAAGATGGTTCGCCTAATACCAATCATACCACTAGTTTAGTTCCTCTGATTGTGATGGATAAAGACAAAAAATGGCAGCTCAAAAGAGGAAAATTAGGCGATGTGGCACCTACTATTCTCCACATTATGGGAATAAAAATTCCTGAAAAAATGACAGGAGAGGTATTGGTTTCATAAAATTTCTTACATTTGCACACTTTTGATTTTTAAAAAATGAGCAATTTAGATAACCTACTGCCTTACGGTTTTGCTTTAATCGTGGCAGTTCCTTTTGTGATATTGCTGAGACAGTTTGTGTTTCAGTTCATTAAGTTGAAAAACAAAGAATTGAGCATTATTTCAGGGAAATCCAATGCGCAGATAAGATTGCAGGCGTATGAAAGAATGACTTTGTTTTTGGAGAGAATGAAGCCTTCTAACTTGGTTCAGAAGTTTGACAAGGAATTGGCTGCTGTGGAATTTGTGTTTTTAGTGGAAAAAAATATTATGGAGGAATTTGAGTATAACGCTTCACAACAGCTTTATATCAGCCAAGATTCTTGGAATAATATTTTAAATTCTAAAAATAATGTTCTCCAGCTTCTCCATAAGACTTTGGAAAACAGCCCGAATGTTTCTTTACAGGAGTTTAAAACTCTGTTTTTGATGGGGTATTTGGATGGCGAGGATTACATCTCGGATACTATCCAAAACCTTAGAAATGAAATAAGTAGAATAATTTAAAAATAAATATAGTATAATGATTCCAACTTTTAAAGCACATCCTTGGCATGGAATTTCAGCTGGGGAAAAAGCACCAGATGTAGTTAATGTTTTTGTGGAAATAGTTCCATCAGATACTATTAAATATGAAATCGATAAAGAAAGCGGACATCTAAAAGTAGACAGACCGCAGAAGTTTTCTAATATAATTCCTGCTTTATATGGCTTTGTTCCAAGAACTTACTGCGATGATAGAGTAAAGGAACTTGCAGTGAAAAGAGGCGCTTCAGACATCACGGAAGGAGACCACGATCCACTAGATATCTGTGTATTGAGCAGCCATAATGTTCCTGTTGGTGGTATTTTGCTGGAAGCAGTGCCAATCGGAGGGTTTAAGATGATAGACAAAGGCGAGGCTGATGATAAAATCGTAGCTGTATTAGTAGGCGACCAGTCTTATGGACATATCAAAGATATTTCAGAACTTCCTAAGGCTGAAGTAGATAGACTAATGCACTATTTTTTGACTTATAAAAATCTTCCTGGTGAGCCTGTGGCATGCAGAATAGATGAAGTCTATGATGCTAAACACGCAAAAGAAGTTATCAAAGCATCTCAAGAAGATTATCAAGAAAAATATAAAAACTAATAAAAAAGGATATTAATTTTAATATCCTTTTTTTTTTAAAATAAAGAAAAATCCTTTTATTATTTCTTTTCAGCAATGATGGCTACGGCATTTAAATGATTTTGGTAGGTTCTGAAAACCTTTCTCATTGCTAAAATTCTCTTTCGTGCAGAAGGATTTGTTAAGATATTAAATACAATTTTCAATGTGCGGAAAAACCCTTCATCATCTATCATTCTTTTAGGCTCTAAAAGGTGCATAGGATTGGTTTCTATTTTTTTTACCAAAAAACCTTCTTGTTCCAGCAGTTCTGTCCATTCACTCGCGGTAAGTGGTCTTGCATTTACTTTTATAGCCTTTGCCAGTTCCTGCTGAATGTGGCTTTTTTTCTCAGAGCTTATGTCATCTGGAGTAAGCCCAAGTTCGTGGATTGCATATATTCCACCTGGTTTTAGTATTCTGTGGGCTTCCCTTATGATTTCTGATTTTCTGTGGTCTGCATGCATTGTCAGCATCGCCTCTCCATAGACTTTTGTTACGCTTTCATCTTCCAATGTCGATTGGGCTGCATTGCCAATAATAATCCTCACATTATCGCCTTTCAGTTTATTTTTTAGAATTTCGGCAGCTTCCTCATTCAGCTCTACACCAGTGTAACTTTTAGGCTTTTTTGCCAAAGTAATTTCAGCGGTAAAACCAAGCCCCGGCGCAAATTCAACGATATCATCATTTGATGTAATGTTTAGATTTTCAATCATTTTAAGGCTGAGTTCTTTTCCTCCTGGGCGAAGAACTTTTTTTCCCATTTTTGCTAAAATCCAGTGTCCCTGCTGAGGGTTCATATGTTGGTCTTTCATATTTTATTTTTTAGCTACATCTTCCACTCTTGCAGAAGAGTCTGATTTACTTAGTGTTAGGCGAACGATACTTTCTTCCTTGGCGATTAGGTGGTGCGGTATACCTCCTGCTAAAGTCAGAAGGCCGCCTTTTTCTATATCATATTCTTTCCCTTCTACACCGAAGATAATTGCCCCTGAAACTAACTCTACCACAATAGGATAGGGCGTTTGATGTTCTTTCATTTCCTGTCCTTTGTTCAGCAAAATTCGAATTTCTTTGGTAAAATCAGTTTCTAAAAGAACTTTAATAGCTGGTTTATTTTCGTTAAATTCTAAATCTTGATAAATTGATGCTGTTTTCATCTTATAAATGTTATGATTAAAGAACTGCAAATATATAATTTATTTAGATTAAATCTAAATTATGTGAAAATAAAATTACAATTCGCTTCCGCTTTTAATTTCGTAGGGGTCTTTTCCCTTTTCAAAAATTCGTGTGAACTGGGGGCCTTCCACTGTGATTTTATTATTTATTTTTCTAATCCAGTTTCCTTCCCGAAGCCCGATAACTTTAGTGTCATTTTGTGTCAAAAACTCCTTTATGCGGGTTTCTCTGGTTTCGCCGTTGTGCTTCAAATCTGGGTTGGGGTCAAGATAATGCGGATTTATATTGAAAGGAACGAGCGCCATGCAATCAAAACTCGGAGGATAGACAATGGGCATATCGTTGGTCGTTTTCATATTAATTCCGCCAATATTGCTTCCCGCACTGCATCCGAGGTAGGGTTTTCCACTTTCTATATTTTGCTTTAAAACTGGCATTAAGCCTAACTCATGCAGCGTTTTAACTAACAAAAAAGTATTTCCTCCTCCTGTGAAATAGGCCTTGGCTTGATTTACGGCTTCTTTTTTATTTTCAAATTCGTGAAGCCCTTTTACTTTTATCCCGATTGAGCTGAAAAATACCCGAGCTTTATCAGTATATTCTTCATGCGAAATCCCGCTGGGACGGGCAAAGGGAATAAATAAAATTTCATCTATCCCTGCGTAGAGATTTATAATTTCATCCTTTAAATACTCTAAATATTTTCCGCCAAAAAGCGTGGAAGTGGAAGCCAAAATAATGTTCATTTTTATTGATTTTTTATATTATTTAAGTTGAATTTAGAATTAAATCAGCCCAAATTTAATAAAAACTTTGATAAGATTAATTATTTTTCTATTTTTGACAATTATGAAAAATATTTTGATTTTATTTGCCGCTTCTGTATTTTTATATTCTTGCGGAACGGCTCATCCGGTAAGAATAAGTAAAACAACAACTTACAAAAAACCATCAGCAGGGACAAAACATGCTGATGTTAAAGTCAGTTCAAACAGAAATAATAACACTCAGGCAGGGAATATCCTTTCTGATGCCGAAAAGTATTTAGGTGCGCCGTATAAACCTGGCGGAATGACATCTTCTGGATTTGACTGTTCTGGTTTTGTGAATACGGTCTTCGCAGAGAATGATATAAAGCTGACCAGACGCTCCTCCGACCAAGCGAAAGAGGGCAGAGAAGTAAGCATCCGAGAGGTAAAACACGGTGATTTATTGTTCTTTGCTACTGCTGGAGGGAAGAGGGTTTCTCATGTGGGGATAGTTCATACGATAACGGATGATGGAGAAATTAAATTTATCCATGCTTCTACGAGTAAAGGTGTGATTATTTCTTCTCTCGATGAAACCTATTGGGATAAGGCTTTTCTTTTTGCGAGAAGAGTTCTTTAAAATGTGATTTTTGAATTATATAAATTTTAATTAGTAATAAAAAATGAGTTTACAACAAAAAATAGAAGAAGCTTGGGAGAATAGAGAATTACTAAAACAAGCTGATTATCAGGAGGCTGTTCGCTCTGTAATCTGTGAATTAGATTTAGGAAAAATAAGAGTAGCAGAGCCTGTTTCTGATGGATGGCAGGTGAATGAATGGGTGAAAAAAGCAGTGGTGATGTATTTCCCTATCCAGCAGATGAAAACGATAGAGGTGGGGCCTTTTGAGTTTCATGATAAAATTCCATTAAAGAAAAACTATGCAGAGAAGGGGGTTCGTGTTGTTCCTCATGCAGTGGCGAGAGAGGGTGCTTTTATCGCTTCGGGGGCTATTCTGATGCCTTCTTATGTGAATATCGGGGCATATGTAGACAGCGGAACTATGGTGGATACATGGGCTACAGTGGGTAGCTGTGCTCAGATTGGTAAAAATGTGCATCTGAGCGGTGGAGTAGGTATCGGTGGGGTTTTAGAGCCATTACAGGCTGCTCCTGTGATTATAGAAGATGATGTTTTTGTGGGCTCTAGATGTATAGTAGTAGAGGGGGTTCGTGTGGAGAAAGAAGCAGTTTTGGGAGCGAATGTAGTTCTTACAGCATCTACTAAAATTATAGATGTGACAGGAAATGAACCTGTGGAGCTAAAAGGCAGAGTTCCAGCTCGTTCGGTAGTGATACCAGGGAGCTACACCAAAAAATTCCCAGCTGGAGAATATCAGGTGCCATGCGCTTTGATTATTGGTAAGAGAAAGGAATCTACGGATAAGAAAACCTCTCTGAATGATGCTCTTAGAGAAAATAATGTTTCTGTATAATATATTTAAAGCGCTCTAATTAGGGCGCTTTTTTGTTAAAAAAAATAGAGAACATGGAAGAGCTGAAAAATTGGATAAAAGAAAATCCTTTAGCATTTGGGGGAGTGCTTTCGCTTATGTCTTTTGTCTTTGGGGTTTGTTTGGTTTTGGGAGCAGTAAAGGACTGGGACTGGTTGTATGAACCTGATGAACATTATCAAAACAACTGGACTATGGGGCAGATAAGCCGCTATATGGGGAGGGATACTGCCCGTTTTATAGGATTTTTAGGAGGGTTGTTTTTTATGGGAATAGGGCTGTATTTTATGTATCAAATTTATAGTGAATGGAAGTGAAAATTTAATAACCAAAGGAGTGAAAGATGTAGAGGAATTTAGCGAAGTACTCACAAAAGATTTAAATATAGATAATAAATAGGGGAGTATATTTGCAAACTATTAAAGAAGGGAAAAGTTAATTTAATAAAACAAAATATTATTAGAAATTTGGCGAATGGGATTCCATTTTTAGAATAAAGCGATTGGAAAGAAGGTGAGTTAGCTGAAAAAATTAAAATTAAAGGACGATTTTAATCTCATTTATTCGTATCTTCGCTCCGTTTAGCTAAATTTTATGAATTTAATGATAAAAAAGTTCTTTCAGAATTATCGTTTTATTACTGCTTTGTGGTTTGGATTGTCATTGGTGGCTGTTCTCCAGACGGCTTTTCGACCAGAAAAGCACAATAACTATCTGATATTCAAAGGAGTTTTCTGGCATACGATACAGCAGCTTCCGCTTTATGTTCCATATCCGGAGGAATATTTTGATATGAATCATTATGGGATATTTTTCAGCGGGATTATAGCGCCTTTTGCTGTTTTGCCTAATTGGCTTGGCTGTTCGTTATGGATTTTGGCTAATTCAGCGTTTTTGTATTGGGCTATTCGCCAACTTCCTCTCCCTAAATGGGCAATTATAAGCGTTTTATTCATCTCTACTCACGATTTATATACTGCAGCAGCGATGCAGCAATTCAATATCAGCATTATAGCGCTGCTTTTGGGGGCGTTTGTTTTCATTGAAAAAGGGAAAAGCCACTGGGCTACGCTGTTTATTGTTATCGGGCTTTTAACAAAACTTTACGGGATTGTAGGTCTGGCATTTTTCTTTTTTGCCAAAGACAAATGGCGTTTTGTATGGTCTGGATTGCTGTGGCTTGGGTTGTTGTTTTGCTTGCCAATGCTTTATTCCTCAACGGATTATGTTATTTCTCAATATCACGAATGGTATATTTCTCTTTCGGAGAAAAACGGTTCAAACTTAGATACTTCGCATTATAATTTGCAAAATCTTTCTCTATTAGGATTTTTGCAGCGAACGGGAATTTATAATAATAATTTGGTGGTGATTGCTATTGGACTAGTTTTATTTGCACTGCCTTATTTGCGAATAAATCCGTATAAAAATATAAGGTTCAGATTGTTATTATTAGCTTCGGTGAGTATATTTCTTTGTTTGTTCAGCACAGGGACAGAAAATAGCACTTATATCATCGCTTATGTAGGAATAGGCATTTGGTTTGTTTCTACTCCAAATAAAAATAAAACATTGAAAATCATTTTATTATCCTTAGCTATTTTAGCGTCACTTTCTCCGACGGATATATTCAAACCACTGAAAGAGCCTTATATTATTCGGTATTCTTTACGGGCGGTTCCACCAGCGCTTATTTGGCTGAGTATCATTTGGGAAATGTGTTTTTTAAATTTTGAAGAAAATGAAGAAAATAGATATCATCGTTCCATGTTATAACGAAAGCGAAAATATTATTCCGCTGTATGAGGCCATTAAGGGCGTTTTTTCTGAAAAATTGCCAGAATATTCATATTCTTTGATTTATGTAAATGATGGAAGTTCAGACAATTCCCTTCAAGTTCTAAAAAAACTAAGCAGCGAGGATGAAAATGTAAAATATATTTCATTTTCACGGAATTTTGGGCATCAGCTAGCTGTAAAAGCAGGGCTTGACCACGCTTTCGGCGATGCGGTTATATCGATGGATTGTGATTTACAGCATCCGCCTGCTCTCCTTCCAGAACTTATCCAGAAATGGGAAGAAGGCAACCAAGTGGTAGCCACACTGCGGACTTATCCTGCTGAAATTTCGAAGAAAAAACAGCAAACATCACAACAGTTTTATAAAATTCTAAATTTACTTTCCGATATTGAGATAAAAGAAGGTTCGGCAGATTTTCGTTTGTTAGACCAAGCAGTGGTAAAGGTTATTCGCTCTATGAACGAAAACGAACCTTTCCTGCGTGGAATAGTCCCTTGGGTAGGCTTTCAGCAGGTATATTTGCCTTACACGGCACAAGCTCGTTTTGCAGGACAGACCAAATACACGATGAAAAAAATGCTTCATTTGGCTTTGGCAGGAGTGACGGCTTTTAGTGTGAAACCCTTGTATTTTGCGGTGCTTTTGGGCTTTTTCTTTTCATGTTTATCTGTTTTGTACATTCCTTATGTGATTTTTGCTTTTATCAATGGCTCTGAGATATCGGGCTGGGCATCTCTGATAATGACCATCGTATTTTTTGGAGGTTTGCAACTCATTATCTTAGGAATTATCGGAATTTATATCGGAAAAATCTTTAAACAAACCAAAGAAAGACCAAGTTATATCATTCAAGAAGAGAATTTGTAAATAAAAATATATAAAAATGAGAAATATAATTTTAATGTCGCTGTTGTTTTTCAGCTCATTTATTCAGGCGCAAGAAAAATATCAATTGTCAAGTCATATTTTGGATATTTCACAAGGAAAACCTGCTCCGAATGTAAAAATAAGTTTATCCAAGCAAGATAAAAATCAAAATTGGGTAGTGATAGACGAAAAATACACGGATAATAATGGGAGAATTAAGGAATTTTTGAAAGAGGAATCGGGTAAAAATAATAACGGAATCTATAAACTTACTTTTCATATTGTCCCTTATTTTGAGCGATTGAAACAAAAAACTTTTTACCCTTTTATAGAAGTAGTTTTTGAGATAAAGGATACTCAGCATTACCATATCCCGATTACATTGTCTCCGTATGGCTATTCTACTTACAGAGGAAACTAATAATTACAAAAATGATTTACCTAAGTTTTGATATAGAAGAATTTGATATGCCGAAGGAATATGGCTATGATATTGATTTCCAAAGGCAAATAGCAATTTCTCGGCTGGGATTGATTTCCATTTTGGATGTTTTGAAAAAGCATAATGCGAAGGCAACTTTTTTCTCGACAGTTGTTTTTGCACAGCAGGTTCCAGACCTTATAGAAAGGCTCATTTCAGAGGGGCACGAGCTGGCTTCTCATACTTATTATCATTCTGATTTTGAGAACGAACATTTGAAAATGTCCAAAGAAGCGCTTGAAAATCAATTTAATGTAGAGATAAAAGGTCTGCGAATGCCCAGAATGCGCGAAGTGGATTCCAAGGAAGTGAAAAAAGCAGGTTTTGAGTACAATTCTTCTGTAAATCCCACTCTTTTACCTGGGAGATACAATAAACTCCATGTTTCCAAACGATTTTTCAATGAAAACGGCTTGTGGCAGATACCAACGGCTGTGAGCTGGTTTAGAATTCCGCTTTTTTGGCTTTCGTTTCATAATTTTCCATTATGGATTTATAAATTTTTATTAGCAAAGTGCGTAAAATCAACGAAATACGCTGCCTTGTATTTTCATCCGTGGGAATTTACCGATTTGCATCAAAAGGAATTTAATTTTCCAGCTTATGTGATGCGAAATTCAGGAAAAGAAATGATACAGCGCTTTGATGAATTATTGAAATTTATCAACAAAAAAGGTTGGAAAACAGGTCTTTATAGAGATTTAATACAAAACGAAAGCAAAAAATAATGAAAATAGCATTTGATGCCAAAAGGTTTTTTCACAATACTTCTGGGCTTGGGAATTATTCTCGTGATTTGGTAAGGATTTTAGCGAAATATTCGCCAGAAGATGAGTTTGTCCTTTTAGCCGAAAAACAAAGCCAAAGAGGAAAGGAAATTTTGTCCCTTCCTAATGTTTCCTATGCTTCCGTTTCAAAAGGAATGCTCGCAAGACAGTTTAAAATGGGCGTGGATGCGCAGAATTTGGGAGCAAATATTTTCCATGGACTTTCGGGAGAACTTCCTCTAAAATGGAACGAAAAACCGATAAAAAAAATCGTGACCATACATGATTTGATTTTTGTGCGCTATCCAGAATTGTATTCGTTTTTTGACAGGAAAATCCATTTTTGGAAGTTTAAAAAAGCTACAGAGATGGCAGATTTAGTCATCACAATATCCGAGCAGACCAAAAGGGACATTATGGAATTTCTGAAAATTCCAGAAGAAAAAATCAGGGTGGTTTATCAGGGCTGTCATCAGGCTTTTAAGGAAAAATATTCCGAAGAACAGCTGAAAGAAATAAAACAAAAATTCGGTCTTCCAGATAGGTTTCTCCTAAATGTGGGAACTATAGAGGAGAGGAAAAACCTGCTTTCGGTGGTGAAGGCTCTGCAAGGGACTGATATTCCGCTGGTTGCGGTAGGAAAGAAAACAAAATATTTCCAAAAAATAGAGCAGGAACTAGCAAAAAATAAAGTAAAAGCCTTGTTTTTGGAGAATGTTTCTATGCAGGAGCTGGCGGGAATTTATCGTTTGGCGGAGATTTTCATTTATCCAAGTTTATTTGAGGGCTTTGGTATTCCTGTGATAGAGGCTTTGTTTTCAGAAACGCCTGTTATTACCAGCAATACGAGCTGTCTTCCAGAGGCTGGGGGAGAACAATCTCTGTATGTCAATCCGCTGGATGTGGAGGATATTCGGGTTAAAATCAAACAGTTATGGGATAATCCTGAGGAATGCAGATTTCGAGCAGAAAAAGGACTTGATTTTGTTCAAAAATTTACCGATGAGCAGATTTTCAGGGACTTGATGAAAGTTTACAACGAACTGGGAGGTTAGAAATAAAAATATTAAAATTTAATTATGAATAAATCAATTTTTTTCAGACCTTTGCATACTTAATTTAATATTTTAAAATTTTATTAGCATTAATGAAAATAAAATACTCAGAGCTGATAGACCAGACTCTTTATTTTCCTCAGGAAGAGTTTGATTATGAGAGTGATAGCCTTCATTTTCATGGGATTAATCTAATGCATGTCGTTGAAAAATTCGGCACTCCACTGAAAATAAGCTACTTGCCCAAGATTTCACAAAATATTCAACGGGCTAAGAAGTGGTTTGCAGAAGCTATTGAAAAAAATGAATACAAAAAGGACTACAAGTACTGCTACTGCACGAAATCCAGCCATTTTTCGTTTGTGCTGGAAGAGGCTTTGAAAAATAATATCAGCATAGAAACTTCTTCTACTTTTGATGTTGATATTGTGAAAAAACTTTACGAAAAAGGGCGCGTAAATAAGGATATAGAGGTAATATGCAACGGATTTAAGACGGATGATTACCTTGAAAAAATATCCAATCTCATCAATGACGGCTTTGAGAATGTAACGCCGATTATTGATAATTATCGTGAGCTGGACAAACTGACAGAAAGCATTGATACTACATTTAATATAGGAATTCGGATTGCTTCGGAGGAAGAGCCTAAATTTGAGTTTTATACCTCAAGGTTAGGAATTGGGTATAAGGACATAATCCCATATTACAGCCAAAAAATAGCCGAGCATCCTAATGCAAGGCTGAAAATGCTTCATTTTTTCATCAATACAGGAATAAAAGATACGGCTTATTATTGGAATGAATTATTCAAATGCCTTAGAGTTTATGCCCGTTTGAAAAAAATTGCTCCAGAAGTGGATTCGCTCAATATAGGCGGTGGATTTCCCATAAAAACTTCTTTAAATTTCGACTATGACTATGAATATATGGTCAATGAAATTGTTTCTCAAATTAAAAAATTCTGCGAAGAGGAAGGCGTGGAAGAACCGAATATTTACACTGAATTTGGCTCATTTACGGTAGGAGAGAGCGGGGCTAACCTTTACCAGATTATTAGTCAGAAAAGACAGAACGACAGAGAAAAATGGGACATGATAGATAGTAGTTTTATGACTACTTTACCGGATACTTGGGCTATTTCCAGACATTTCATCATGCTGCCGCTGAACCGCTGGGAAGACTCCTACGAAAGAGTTTTTTTGGGAGGACTTACCTGTGACTCAGAAGATTACTATAATTCTGAACAGCATACCAATGCTATTTATCTGCCCATATTCAGTGACACCAAACCTTTGTATATTGGTTTTTTCAATACGGGGGCTTATCAGGAAACTATTAGTGGTTTTGGAGGCGTGCATCATTGCTTAATTCCTCAGCCGAGACATATTTTGATTACCAAAAATGATAATGGAGAATTTGAATATGAAGTTTTCAGTGAAAAACAAAAACCGGAAGATGTATTGAAGTTATTAGGCTATTGATATTTCCTGTTTCTATTTTTCCATTTTTATAACAGTTTTTTTAATAGAATTAACCGAAAGAATGCAAGAATAGGGGTGATTAATAAACAAAATCTACTATAAACACCTGATTTATAGTAGATTTTTGTTTTAAGGTAATTGTTTTTAATTTATAGAAAACCTCATTTTGAAAAGGAAAACAGAAATTAAAATCAAATAAAAAATGTAGAAGTAAATATTTTTTCTCTAACTTATAAATTATTAGCTTTGTGTAAATCAAAAAATTAGAAAAAACAGAGTGTTTTATAGAAAATAGTTGCTTCTGTAGAAAGTTTAAAGATATAGGAGGCGATGTGTGGCTAATCAAAAGTTGAAAAAGAATAATTATGGAACTCAATTTAGAAAAATTCAATAGACAGCAGTTAGAAGAATATTATGTTTTTTTAGATTCTATTATCGAAAGATTTGGTCTTGAAAAAAGTGATAAAAGATTAGTTTTTAATTTAAGTAATAAAAATCAAATTGTTTTTACAATCGGGCAGAGATATATATGGAATATAGAACCTTGCGAAAATGCTAGTAAATTCTATACAATTTCTGAATAACCAATAAGTAATAAATATTTGGATTTTGATGGAAAACCTACGGCTTTTTGGAATGGATTTAGTAACATTTCAGAAGTCTTAAAACACCAGCAATCCATATTTAACGCGATTGAGAAAGAGCTTAATAGAGCCCAAAAATCTAACTATTTCAAGTATAACAAAGAAGAATTGGAGAAAATGGCTTTTGATGCTGATTTCCGAAAAGAAGTTTTAGACCAATTAAAAACAATAACAATCACTGATAAACCAATGAAAAACGACGATAAAACACCAGCTGTCCCATTGAATCAAATTCTTTTTGGTGCTCCAGGGACAGGGAAAACCTACCACACGAAGAAAATGGCTGTCGAAATTATCAACGGAAAAAAGGCGAGAACCAGAAAAGAAATCAACAAGGAGTACGAAGAGCTGGTAGAAGCAGGACAAATCGTTTTCACGACTTTTCATCAGAGTTTGAGTTATGAGGATTTTATTGAAGGCATAAAACCCGAAATTACCGAAGGTGGTAATGTGACTTACAAGGTGAAAGATGGGATTTTTAAAACAATCTGTAAAAACGCTTTTTCAAAAGAAATTACATCGGATAATTTTGAAGTTGTTTATCAAAAATTATTAGATGAAATTGATAATTCAGCTGATAATAAATTGGTTTTAGAAACATTGGTTCATGCGAAAGAGTTTACAATATATAAAAACTCAAAGAACAATATTCGTTTTCATTCAAATACAGAAAAAGCATATGAGGCTGTAATTAAAAAAGAAGTTTTAGAACATTATTTAAAAACAGGAGAGGTTTTAGATTGGGCACCTTATACAAAATCTGTGGCTAATTATATCATTGAAAAATATAATTATACTCAGAATGAAGTAATAGAACCCAAAACCCATGTCCTTATTATTGATGAAATCAATCGTGGTAATGTTTCTGCTATTTTTGGGGAGCTCATCACGTTTTTAGAGGAAGACAAAAGAAAAGGAAATAAAGAACATACCGAGGCAAAACTCCCATATTCAGGTAGAGAGTTTTCTGTTCCTAATAATGTCTATATCATCGGGACGATGAACACTGCTGACCGAAGTGTAGAGGCTCTGGATACTGCCCTTAGGAGAAGGTTTTCCTTTGTGGAAATGCAGCCTAAACCTGAGATTTTATCTGATGAGAAATATAAAGATGTGGATTTATCCAAGCTTTTAGAAACCATCAACCAGCGAATAGAGGTGCTGATAGACAAAGATCACCAGATTGGTCATTCGTATTTTATTGGTATTGAGGATTTAAACGGTTTGAAAAGAGCTTTTAAGGATAAAATTATTCCGCTTTTGGAGGAATATTTCTACGGAGATTTTGGGAAAATAAGTTTGGTTTTGGGAGGAGAGTTTATTAAACTAGCCGAAAATCAGGTAGCATTCCCAGAAAATTTCGAGTACGAAAAAAAACTTTTTAGAAGACAAAAAAATATACCATATTACTTCTTCTGACAAATGGAAAGTGGATACCTTTATATCTATTTATAAGGATTAAACCATGCAGGGCAAGAAGTTTATACAAGTTTTTGAGCATCAAAGATTAAAGTATGATAATTCGGGAGATTTTCGGAAATGTCATTTTGATGCGATGGTGAAGTTTAATGAGCTGCATCAGAATAAATATTTTACAATTGGTCATAATGGGATTATTTTTAAGAACTATGTCGGAGTTGTTCAAATTGGTGGTTTGACCATAGAAATCCTTCCCAAGGCTGATAAAAAGGCTGATGCAGATAAAAATTTGTGGCAGAGTGTACTGCTCAATATGCTGAAAGTCTGCAAGCGTATTCAGGTGGAATCCGTTTCGGAAACCCAGCTCAAAAAAAGGCATCATTCTATTTTGGATGTTTATTTTGAGTTGTATCTCGCTGATATAGAACGACTTGCAAATAAAGGTTTGATAAAGAGATACCAAAAAGAACCAATCCAATCAAAATGCACTAAAAGGAAAACTACTTTTTGCGAAAAATATTCAGCAAAATTTGGTGCATCAGGAGCGGTTTTATTGCGAACATCAGGTTTATGACAGGAATCATCTGCTGCATCAGATTTTGTACAAGGGATTACAAATTCTGAAAACCTTTGTAAATGATGCATTGAAGGATAGGCTGAACCGACTGCTTTTTGAATTTCAAGAAATTGAAAACATAGAAATAACCGAGAAGCATTTCCGAAAAATAGTTTTTGACAGAAAAAACAGCGACTACCAAAAGGCGTTTGATATTGCTAAAATCATCATCCTGAATTATTCTCCGAGTTTGAACTACGGAAGCGAAAATTTACTCACGCTTTTGTTTGATATGAATGCTTTGTGGGGAGAATATATTTTCCGCATTCTCCAAAAACATAAGACAGATGAGGTGCAGGTATTTCCTCAAAAATCCAAGAGATTTTGGGAAAACAAACGCATACGCCCTGATATTATTTTGCGAACAGGGCAAGATATTTTTGTCATCGATACCAAATGGAAAATCATAGAAACCAATAATCCTTCGGACGAGGATTTGAAACAAATGTTCGTTTATAATTTGCATTGGGATGCCGAAAAAACATTATTGCTTTATCCTAAAACTGGACAAACGGACAGCAGTTTTGAAGAATTTCATTACGATAAATTGGATAAGAAAAAGAAATGTAAGACTGGCTTTGTGGATATCACTGAGGGAGGAAGCATCAAAAGCAGCGAAAAGATAGCAGAGGAAATATTTTCTAAACTAAAAGAACCTTTTAATGACGATGAAAAGCTTTCGTATTCAGTCTGAAAACACAGAGTTTTTTTAATAGAAAAAGAATAAATAGAAAAAGGATGATTACAAAATTTGGTTGTAGTTGATTTATTTCTTACCTTTACCCAAGTAATTTTTAAATAAAAAATGAGTTTTTTGTACCCAATAAAAAGAGATGGTCTTGGCAAGCATGTTGTGGAGTTCTTTTTTGGGCTGAAATAATAAGAGAGATAAGGATAATTGTCTCTCTATTTTTATGTAAAAAAAAAATAAATAAAAAACCAATTTTAAATATATGAACTCTTGTAAAATCATTGCGAACACTATTAGAGGACTCTCTGTGGATGGTGTGGCAGCGGCAAACTCTGGACACCCTGGGATGCCGCTTGGGATGGCAGATGTGTGTGCTGTTCTCTGGTCTGAACATATGAATTTTAACCCGAAAAACCCTAAATGGCTCAACCGAGACAGATTTATCCTATCAGCAGGGCATGGTAGTATGCTTATTTACAGCTTGTTGCATCTTTACGGATATGATTTGTCAATGGATGATTTGAAGGCATTTAGACAATGGGGAAGTAAGACTCCTGGACATCCAGAAAACTTCGTAACGGCAGGGGTGGAAACCACTACGGGACCACTAGGGCAGGGCGTAGCCAATGCAGTAGGATTTGCTCTGGCAGAGGCTTCTTTGGCAGCAAGATATAATAGAGAAGGCAGTGAGATTATAGACCATTATACTTATGTGGTGGCAGGTGACGGCTGTCTGCAAGAGGGAATTTCTCACGAGGCGTGTTCTTTTGCTGGGCATAATAAATTAGGAAAACTGATTATGCTTTATGACAGCAATAACATCACTATAGACGGGCCTACGCATATTTCTTTCACGGAAGATACCAGAAAGAGATTTGAGGCGTATGGATGGCAGGTTCTTGAGATTGATGGGCATGATTATGACCAAATCAATGCAGCTATAGCAGAAGCAAAAAAAGAAAAATCTAAGCCGTCTATCATCATTTGTAAAACTATCATCGGTTTTGGTTCGCCGAATAGAGCAGGAACTTCCAAAGCTCACGGAGAGCCTTTTCCAGCGGAAGAAATCGAATTGATGAAAGAAAAATTAGGTCTTCCAAAAGACAAGTCTTTCTTCGTTCCAGATGAAATTTCTGATTTAAGAACTAAAACTCAAGAAAAAGGACAAAATATTGAAAATCAGTGGAATGAGCTTTGGGAAAATTATAAAAATAAAAACCAAGAAGCTGCTAAAGAATTAGAAAACAGCATGAAAGGAGAAATCTCCAAAGAAGCTCTTGATATCCCTCAGTTCGGTTCTGAAAAAGCAATTGCTACTCGTTCTGCTTCGGGAACAGTTCTAAATCATATAGCTAAATATATTCCTCAGCTGATGGGCGGTTCAGCGGATTTGACACCGTCTAATAACACTCTTCCAGCAGGAGAGGAGTCTTTCTCACCAGAAAACCCAAAAGGAAGATACATCAGATATGGTGTGCGTGAGCATGGTATGGCAGCGATAATGAACGGAATGGCTCTTCATGGTGGAGTTCTGCCTTATTCAGGGACATTCTTCGTGTTCTCGGATTATATGAGACCAGCGATGCGTATGTCGGCTCTTATGGAGCAGCAGGTGGTGTATGTGCTGACTCATGATTCTATCGGATTAGGAGAGGATGGGCCTACACACCAGCCAGAAGCACATCTTTGGGCTTATAGAATGATTCCAAATATGACTGTAATCCGTCCTATGGATGCCAATGAAACTGCAGAAGCTTGGAAATCAGCATTAAAGAATAAAAAAGGACCTACTTGTTTAGTTCTTACAAGACAAAATCTTCCTGTTTATGATAGAGCAGGACTTGGATGGGCAAAATCTGAAGAAGCTCAGAAAGGAGGTTATGTTCTTTGCGAAGACAAATATTTTGAGGCGATTATCATCGCTACAGGTTCAGAGGTGGAATTGGCTGTAGAAGCAAAAACTAAACTTAATGAACAAGGTGTAAAAGTAAGAATAGTTTCTATGCCGAGTACCAACATCTTTGATGAGCAGCCACAAGAATACAAAGACTCTGTTTTACCTAAAAACATTCTAAAAAGAGTAGCAGTAGAGGCAGGTGTTACTTTGGGCTGGTATAAATATGTAGGCTTAGAAGGGCGAGTGATAGGCTTGGACAGATTCGGAGCTTCAGCGCCATATAAAACACTTTATAAAGAATTTGGAATTACAACTGATGCTATCGTAGAGGCTGTAAATTCATTAAAATAGAAAAATAACCAATAAAAAATAAAAGAAATGATAGTTACTACCGATCAATTATTCAAGGCTGCATACGGGAAATTTGCAGTAGGAGCGTATAATATTAACAACATGGAGCAGGCTTTAGGGCTTTTCGAAGGACATGCTAAAGCACAGGCGCCATTCATCGTTCAGTTGTCAAAAGGAGCGAGAAACTACGCTAATCCTAAAATGATAGAAGGCATCATTCGTGCTGCTGAAGAAATCTATCCAGATCTTATTTTCGCGGTGCATCTAGACCACGGAGATGAGCAGACATGCTATGATTGTATAGATTCAGGATTTTATAGCTCAGTGATGATTGATGCGTCTCACGAGTCTTTTGAGAAAAATGTAGAAATCACGAAAAGAGTAGTGGAAAGAGCTCACGCTAAGGGAATCAGCGTAGAGTCTGAATTAGGAATGCTAGGTGGTGTGGAAGAAGATATCCAAGTTGATGAAAAACACGCGATGCTTACAGACCCACTAGAAGCTAAGAAATTCGTAGAGCTTACAGGTTGTGACTCTTTAGCAGTTGCTATCGGAACCAGCCACGGAGCTTACAAGTTTTCAGGAAAGCAAGGGCTTCACTTTGACAGAATCGAAGAAATCCAAAGACAGCTTCCAGGTTTTCCATTGGTAATGCACGGTTCAAGTTCTGTTCCAAGAGCGGAAGTGGAAAGAATCAATGCTGCTGGTGGTGCTATGGATCCTTCTGCACAAGGTGTGAATGCTGATGAATTCGCAAGAGCTGTGAAATTAGGAGTTACGAAAGTAAATATTGATACTGACGGTAGATTGGTTTGGACAAGAGTTCACAGAGAATTTTTCAAAGAAAAACCAGAGCAGTTCGATTTCAGAGCTCCAGGGAAAGTGTTCGTGAAAGAATATGCTGATTTTATCGTAGATAAATCTAATAAACTATTGTCTGCTAATCAGTTAGAATATGTAAGACAAAGCTTGAAATAATGGCTTGGGTATATTTAATTTTAGCAGGACTTTTCGAAATCGGCTGGCCTATCGGTCTAAAATTGGCAGGAAATGAAAACTTCCGCTGGCAGGGAATGACCATAGCTGTAGTATGTATGGGAGTGAGTAGTGCTCTGCTTTGGGTGGCACAGAAAACAATTCCTATGGGTACAGCCTATGGCGTTTGGACTGGTATAGGAGCTGTGGGAGCGTTCGTGGTGGGAGTAGTGTTTTATAATGATGCTCTTACATTCATGCGAACACTGGGCATATTGCTCATCATAAGTGGAGTTATCGTGCTAAAATTAGCTTCAACCTAATAAATAATAAATCTGGCTGTAAATTCTTTTTGCAGCCAGATATTTTTTGTATTTTTAACACCAAAACTAATAACAATGTCAAAATTAGATTATAACATCGCAATGGAACTCGTGAGAGTTACCGAGTCTGCAGCTCTTTCTGCAGCAGCTTTTATAGGAACAGGAGACAAGAACGGAGGCGACAAAGCGGCAGTGGATGGGATGCGTGAATCTCTTCGGTATATTGATGTCCATGGAACTATCATCATCGGCGAAGGAGAAAAAGATGATGCACCTATGCTCTACAATGGCGAAACGGTGGGGAATGGAAATGGACCTCGTGTAGATATCGCTGTAGATCCAGTGGAAGGGACTAATCTTCTTGCCCTTGGAAGACCCAATGCCATTGCTACGATTGCAGCTTCTGACCAAGGAAGTATGTGGAATCCAGGGAGTTCCTTTTATATGAATAAACTGGTAGTAGGAGAGAAGGCTAAAAATGCGATAGATATTACTAAATCCGTTACAGAAAACCTTAATAGAATAGCAGAGGCGGAAGGCAAAAAAGTAAATGATTTGATGGTTTATATCTTGGATAAACCTCGTCACAAAGCTATGATAGAGGAGATTAGAAAAGCAGGCACAAGGATTACACTACATACAGATGGGGATGTTTTGGGAGCGCTTTTAGCAGCAATGCCAGACACAGGAGTGGATGTGTTGATGGGAATAGGCGGTACGCCAGAGGGAGTTTTGGCGGCGTGTGCAGTGAAAGCCCTTAACGGCGGAATGCAGGGAATGAGAGCGCCACAGCTGGAATCTGAAATAGCTAATTTGAAAAAAGAAAATATTGACATCAGTGAAGTTATACATTTAGATACATTGATAAAGTCTGAAAATGCTGTTTTTTCCGCGACAGGCATCACAAGTGGAGGCTATCTGGATGGAGTTAAATTCCATGAAAACGGAACTATTACTACCAAAAGTGTAGTTATCAGCGCTAAATCAGGCTCTATAAGATTCATAGAAGGAATTCATAAAGGAATAAATCACTAAAAAATAAACCATGAAAAAAGAGAAAAAAATATCACCATCTCTGCTGTCTGCGGATTTTTGTAATCTGAATAGAGATATCCATATGCTGGAAAGTGCTGGTGCAGACCTTCTGCATATAGATGTGATGGATGGACATTTTGTCCCAAATATTACCATAGGAATTCCCATAGTGGAAGCCATTAAGAAAAATTCTTCTATTCCTTGTGATGTTCATCTTATGATAGAAAAACCAGAGCGATATGTAGAGAGCTTTGTAAAGGCGGGAGCGGATTATCTTACCGTTCATGCTGAGGCTTGTACTCATCTTCATAGAACATTACAGCATATCAGAAGCTTAGGCTGTAAAAGTGGAGTCGCTCTAAATCCTCACACGAGTTTGAGCGTTATAGAAGAGGTATTGGAGGAAATAGATTTGGTGTTGATAATGTCTGTGAACCCAGGATTTGGTGGGCAGTCTTTTATCCCTAATGCATTAAGTAAAATAAAAAGATTGAAACAAATGATTATGGAAAAAGGCTATAATCATATCGAGATAGAAGTAGATGGCGGAATAAAACTTAATAATATTCAGGAAGTTGCAGAGGCTGGCGCGGATATTATAGTTTCTGGGTCTGGAATTTTTAATGGCAAACCAGCAGAAACCATCGCTGAAATGAAGAAACTAATATCATAGATTAATGAATAAAAGCTATACAATAGTATAGCTTTTTAATCTAATTCTATCAAAGTAATTTCTGGATAAATCCCAACTCTCCCATGAAAACCAATAACCCCGAAACCTCTGTTTACATAGAGATATTTTCCCATGCTTTCGTATAAATCTATCCATTTTTTATAGCGATACTGCACTGGCGACCATTTCACATTTTTCAAATCAAGACCAAACTGCATTCCGTGCGTATGCCCAGACAGAGTCAGCTGAATATCAGAAGGATGAGTCTTTACCACTGCATCAAAATGCGTAGGGTCGTGTGACATCAGTACTTTCACAGCATCTGTAGGAACGCCTTTTACTGCTTTATCCAAGTCACCAAACTGAGGGAAAGGCGGTTCTCCCCAGTTTTCCACCCCCAAAAGATAGATTTTTTCGCCATTTCTTTCAAAAACTCTATGCTCATTTCGGAGCATTTCAAAACCCGCTTGTTTTTGATAATCAATCAGTTTTGGGACATTTTGTTTTTGTTCCTCGCTCGTATTCCATTGCCCATAAAGTCCATAGTCATGATTTCCCAGAACGGAAAACTTCCCATCTTTAGCCTTAATCTGAGAAAATAAAGAGATAAAAGGCTTAAACTCATCAGCATAACTATTCACCATATCTCCTGTAAACAGCACTAAATCAGGTTTTTGCTCATTGATTAAATCTATAGCGTGCTGCAACTTGGAAGGGTCAGAAAAACTCCCACTGTGAACATCAGAAATTTGGACAATTTTATAACCTTTGAAACTTTTAGGAAGATTTTTAAATTTTAATTTTACTTTTCTTAAAATATGGCGATATTTCCCAAAAATAATGCCGTCCACCACAGCAAGAGAAAGCAGAACGAAACCACCTAAAGCCATCAATCCAAGGAACTTTCTCCTCTCTGGATAGTGGTTTCCCTTGGCAGAAAAAGTCTGAACCAAATACTTCCCAAACCGAAAAATATCATCCACCAAAAGAAAAAGAACCATGACCAGTTTTGGGACGATGAATATCATCACAATGTTCATCATAAAAGGAACTTTGGAGGAATCTGGCCTGATAACAGCCAAATAGAAAATAGTTGCATAAATCAGGACA
Organism: uncultured Riemerella sp.; assembly: GCA_938037185.1. Lineage (GTDB taxonomy): Bacteria > Bacteroidota > Bacteroidia > Flavobacteriales > Weeksellaceae > JABCPE02. The sequence goes on along the minus strand of CALHQK010000095.1, from coordinate 23,081 downwards.
TTAACCGCCACATATCCTCCTCTGATAAAAGGATTTTGAGTCAAATTCTTAACTCCCTGATAAACATATACTTCTAAGACTACAAAAATCCCGAAGAGAAGTAAAAATTGTTTCCGCATAGGTTGAAAAAAATTATAAGTATTATTCAAAAGAACACACCAGCATAGATTTATGCTGATGTGGTTTTTATAGTTTTTGTTATGAAAAAAGTATTAATTGTTAAGGCATTTTATAAACGAATGCATTGATATTCATCCCTGCACCTACAGAACACATCACTATATAATCTCCTTTTTTCATGCTGTGTCCCTGCATTTTATCTTTGGTAATGAGGTCATACATCGTAGGAATGCTCGCCACAGAAGTATTTCCCATTTCTTGGATAATCATAGGAGAGATGTTGTGGTCATATTCATTCTTGCCATAGAGTTTATAGAGCCTTTGGATAATTGCGTGATCCATCTTGGCATTAGCTTGATGAATTAGGATTTTTCCCACATCATCTATGCTAATTCCCGCAGCATCAATAGTTTCCTTAATTGCAGGAGGAACATTAGTCAAAGCATACTCATAAATTTTCCTTCCTGCCATTCTAACATATATTTTCTTAGGATCATGGTCTTTGTTAAGAGAACAAGCCATATCCAAATAGGTAATTTCTTCCTGATTATCACAAATAGTTGCCGAAGAAATCATTCCCACAGTTTCATCATCTGTTGCTTTTACGACCACAGCTCCTGCACCATCTGCGAAAATCATTCTATTTCTGTCATATGGATCTAATGCTCGGCTTAGTGTTTCAGAACCCACGACAAGGATTGTTTTAGCTTTTCCTGCTTTTATGAGAGTGTCTGCCAAAATCATAGATTCTACCCAGCCAGGACAACCAAAAATCATATCATAATTTACACATTTTCTGTTCTTTATGCCAAGTTTATGCTTTATTCTTGAAGACATAGAAGGCATAAAACTACTAACTCCATCTACATTGATTTCCCCGAAATTACTCGCGCAGATAATATAATCTATAGTTTCTTGGTCTATTCCAGCATCTTGGATAGCACTTTCAGAAGCTTTTGTTGCAATATCAGAATTATTTTCATTATCATTTATATATCTACGGCGCTCAATTTCAGTAATTTCCGCAAATTTTCTAATAGTTTCCTCATTAGGTTTGTCAATAGTTTTTCCATTTTCATCATAGAAAACAACATCTGAAAAGTGGGTATTATCAATAATTCTTTCTGGAATATATGACCCTGAACCTATGATTATAGTATTTGGCATATTTTTTCGTTTAAAAAGTACGAATACAAAGTTAAGAATTTATATCTTATAAAAACTATTTTAGCAAAATTTCTTTGTTTTTAAAGTTTTCAAGAAAATTTTTATTATTTATAAATTTTTGTTAACCAATCATTTATAATGAATTTTTTGCGATATTAAATTCATTGTTTTAGCAAATTAGAATTGTTTTTATAAAAAGAAGTATATTTGCTAGTTACTTTTAATTAAAAGTATTCCTATAATTTATATTATGTTAAATAACACTAAAATGAATATAAAAATATATAATGTAATTGGCATGAGTTGCTCTGGTTGCCAGAAAAAAATAACAGAGAAACTAAACTCTTTGCCTCACATTTCTGCTGATTTAGATTTAGCTGCTTCTAAAGTGACTATTTCCTCTGAAAAAGAAATTGATATAGATTTTTTAAACGAAGAACTAAAACAAATTGGGCATTATTTTTTGGAAGACCCTGAAAATCCGAATAAAAATATAGTAAAGCCTGAGGATAAAATTTCTCCAAGCAGTGTTTATTTCTGTCCGATGAAATGTGAGGGCGAAAAACTTTATTTCAAACCTGGCAGATGCCCAGTATGCAACATGTTTTTGGTGCCAATTGAAGAACAGGAAAACCATAAAAATCAAAAGACAGACCAACACAAGCACTTAACCAAACCCGACAAAATCGGGGAATTTTACTGCCCTATGTTTTGCGAAGGAGACAAAACCTATCCCGAAAATGTGGGCTGTCCCGTTTGTGGAATGGATTTAGTTCAGATAACCTCTGGTAATGAAGAAGATAATTCCTCTTATTTGAATTTACGAAGAAAATTTTATCTTTCGTTAGTTTTTACAATTCCTGTTTTTATATTGGCTATGGGCGATATGATGGGAATTTCTTTGGAAAATATTCCTGTAAAAACTCAGTTTTGGCTGCAGGGAACTCTTTCTATTCCAGTGATTTATGCTGGTTTTGTTTTCTTTAAAAAAGCATATATTTCGTTTAAGACTTGGAATCTTAATATGTTCAGTCTCATTGGCTTAGGAGCTGGAGCTGCATTACTACTAAGCTGGATTTCACTACTTTTTCCTCAATTTGTTCCGCATCCGATGGAGCATAAACATAGTTTTCCGATTTATTTTGAAAGCGTGTGTGTCATCATTACACTAGTTTTATTGGGACAATTATTGGAAGCAAAAGCCCACAAAAAAACAGGAGATGCCATCCGAAAATTGATGAACCTCTCCCCTTCCGAAGCCCATATAATAGTAGATGGAGCAGAAAAAACAGTTGGTTTAAGCGAAGTAAAAGTTGGGGATATTTTGCGAGTAAAACCTGGTGAGAAAATTCCTGTAGATGGCGTCATCATCGAAGGTTCTTCTTCTGTGGATGAAAGCATGATTACAGGCGAGCCCATCCCTGTTGAAAAAAACATAGGCAGCTATATAATTTCAGGAACGATTAATGGAAATTCAACCTTTTTGATGGAATCTCAGAAAGTAGGCAGTGCCACTCTCCTATCTCAAATTATTAGCATGGTAAATGAAGCTAGCAGAAGCAAACCGCCTATCCAAAAACTTACGGATAATGTTGCTAAAATATTTGTTCCTACGGTAATTTTCATTTCTGTGATAACATTCGTGGTTTGGTGGTTTTTAGGGCATGAACCGAAGCTGTTCAATGCCTTTGTAAATGCTTTGGCTGTTTTAGTAATCGCCTGTCCATGCGCTTTGGGGCTGGCAACTCCTATGTCTGTGATGGTAGGAATAGGCAAAGGGGCACGAAACGGAATTTTAATAAAAAACGCCGAAGCCCTCGAAAAAATGGAGAAAATGAATGTTCTAATTACCGATAAAACGGGGACACTTACCCAAGGGAAGCCTTCTTTGGAATATATTTTCGGCATTGATGGCAGAAATCCAAACGAAATCCTCACATTAGCTTACTCATTGAACCAAAACAGCGAACATCCTCTGTCCAAAGCTGTTTCAGACAAAGCAGGAGAATTAAACATAAAACCTTTTCAAGTAGATAATTTTCAAAATTTAGTAGGAAAAGGAATTTCTGGAATAATCAATGGTAAGGAATATTTTTTAGGAACTAAAAATTATTTAATACAACAGAATATTTCTTTTTCTGAAGAAATCCTCCAAGAACTTGATAAGCTGAAAAACAAAGCCTTTACGATTTCTTTTTTAACTGAAAATAAACATGTTATAGGTTTTGTATGTTTTGCAGATAAAATTAAGACAAATGCAAAACAATCAATCAATATTTTACAGAAAAAAGGTATAGAAGTCATTATGCTTACAGGAGATAATGAAAATACTGCTAAAATAGTGGCTCAAGAATTAGGAATTAAAAACTTTCAGTCTAATTGTCTTCCGCAGGATAAAATAAACAAAATCAAAGAATTACAAAAGCAAGGCAAAATTGTAGCAATGACCGGCGATGGAATAAATGACGCTCCTGCCCTTGCGCAGGCAGATATAGGTATCGCAATGGGAACAGGAACAGATATCGCTATCGAAAGTTCCGAAATATCTCTATTAAAGGGCGATATCCATGGTATTGTAAAAGCAAAAGTTTTAAGTGAAAAAATGATGAAAAATATCAGCGAAAATCTGTTTTTTGCTTTTATTTATAATGCTTTGGGAGTGCCTATTGCTGCAGGTATCCTCTACCCTTTCTTCGGGATATTACTTTCGCCGATGATTGCAGCTGCAGCGATGAGTTTCAGCTCAGTTTCTGTGATACTTAATTCTCTAAGAATAAACAATATAAAGATTTAACTTGTAAATTTATTGAATTTTTTGGTAAAAATATTTGCCAGTTCTAAAAAAAATCATACCTTTGCAAAACAAAATCGCGGGGTGGAGCAGTAGGTAGCTCGTCGGGCTCATAACCCGAAGGTCGCACGTTCGAGTCGTGTCCCCGCTACTAAAATATAAATAAGGTTTTTCCTTATTTTGGAGAGATGGCAGAGCGGTCGAATGCGGCGGTCTTGAAAACCGTTGACTGTAACAGGTCCGGGGGTTCGAATCCCTCTCTCTCCGCAAGTATTAAAAACTAAATTAAAAGGACTTTTGAAATTTTCAAAAGTCTTTTTTATTTCAGTCGAAAGGAGATAAAAGAGGTTTATAATTATTAGTATTATGAATGATATTTTTAATCACCTATATTTTAGCATATTACTAAAATTTCTCTTTTTATTAAATCTATTATTTTAATAAGTGTAAGCTTTTTAGTATTTTGCAACTTAGTATTTTAAAAATATTTTTACAGCTTAAGTGTTTTTATATGATATAATTTTGTGCTATGATTAACCAATACCAAGCCAAATATTATGCTTACGAATTATCTAAAAAAGCAACTTCAGATAGTTTAGAAAAGTTTGGAACCACTTTAATGGATGCAAAGGTGGAATTAAACCCTCATCAGGTAGAAGCAGCGCTATTTGCTTTTAAATCTCCTTATTCTAAAGGTGTTATTCTTGCAGATGAAGTTGGTTTAGGTAAAACCATCGAAGCAGGGATTTTATTGAGCCAAAAATGGGCTGAGGGAAAAAGAAAAATTCTTATCATATGTCCATCCTCATTACGAAAACAATGGGTAAACGAATTAGAAGATAAATTTTATTTAAAAGCAGAAGTTTTGGATAATGTTTCTTATAAGAAAAAATCCAAAGCAGGAATTAAAAACCCATTTGATAGCGAACTTACTATAAAAATATGTAGCTATGAATTTGCTAAAAAATGTGCAGAAGAAATACAATTGACCTCTTGGGATTTAGTTGTCATAGATGAAGCACATTATTTGAGGAATGCCTATAAACAAGGAAATGTCACAGCACAAACTATCCAAAAAGCCATTAAAGACTATAAGAAAGTATTACTCACTGCTACACCTTTACAAAATCGTTTAGATGAATTGTATGGTTTAGTATCTTTTATCGATTCTGAAGTTTTTGGAGATATCAAAAGTTTCAGACGCAATTATATTTTAGAATCAAAAAAATCTGATATTAATGACTTAAAAGAAAGATTAAGTTCTATTGTCCATCGTACTTTACGAAAAGATGTAAAAGAATTTATCAACTACAGGGAGCGAATTCCTATCACTCAGCAGTTCACACCTACAAAGGAAGAACAAGAATTATATGAAAAGGTTTTAGACTATCTTAGAAAAGATAAAACCTATGCCTTTCCTCCATCACAAAAACATTTGATGCAATCTGTGATTTTTAAATTATTAGGTTCATCATCTTTTGCTATTGGCAGAACATTAGAATCATTGATAAAGAGATTAAAAACACTTCTTGAAACATCAAGAGTTGTTGAAGATGATTTATACGAAATGTTTTTAGACGAATACGAAAATCTGGATGATGAGGCTGATGAAGCAGGAATTACCGAGGAGGAAGACTATAATGAAATAACATTAGATGATAAAATCGCAATAGAGGAGGAAATTAAACAATTAGAAGAATTTTTGATTCTTTCTAATAGTATTCAGCATAATGAAAAGGGAGAGAAACTATTGGTAGCCTTAGACCAAGGTTTTGCGAAGCTAAAGGAACTAGGTGCGAAACAAAAAGCATTAATATTTACCGAATCTACTAGAACACAACAATATTTACTAGAGCGTTTATCTAAAGAAAAATATGCTGGGAGAATCTTGATTTTTAATGGAAATAACTCCGATCCAATGTCTACCCAAATATATAAGGACTGGATAGCGGATGAAAAAATATAGGCAAAATTACAGGTTCCAAAGCGGTGGATATCAGACAAGCTTTGGTAGATGCCTTCAAAAGTGATAAATATGATATAATGATCGCCACGGAAGCGGCTTCAGAAGGGATTAACTTACAGTTCTGCAGTATGATTGTCAATTATGATCTGCCTTGGAATCCGCAGCGTATAGAACAGCGTATAGGCCGCTGCCATCGATATGGACAAGAATATGATGTGGTGGTCGTAAATTTTATAAACGCAGCTAATGCAGTGGAAACAAGAGTATACGAATTGCTCGAAAACAAATTCCGCCTATTCAACGGCGTTTTCGGTTCCTCCGATGAAGTACTGGGAGCTATAGGAAATGGGCTTGATTTTGAGAAAAGAATCATAGAAGTTTATAAAAAATGCCGTACAAAACAGGAAATAGAGGAGTATTTTGATCAATTGCAAAGTGAATTTGAAGATCAAATCGACCAAAAAGTTAAAGAAATACAGTCTAAATTATTTGATAATTTCGAGGCGAGTGTCATAGAAAAACTGCGTACCACCTATTCTGAAACCAAGATTTTTATAGAAAAATATGAAAAATGGCTGTGGGAATTGACCAGATTCTATCTGCAAAACAAAGCTCAGTTTATTTATGATGACTATACATTCATTTTAGATAATGGCGAAAAATACACACTAAATAAAAAGAGAGAGGATGCTAAACGATTATTAATCAATAGTGCTTTTGCACAGAAAATGATAGACCAAGGCAAAAAAGAAAAAACGCCTCTCGCTCATATTTCCTTTGATTGGAGTAGTATGAATGTAAAACACTCTGAAATCAGCAGTCTAAAGTCTAAATCGGGCATATTGAGAATAAGCAACTTAGAGGTTTCTTCTGAAATAGAATCTCACTCTGTATTGCTTTTTTCTGGTGTTACAGATGCTGATGAAATTCTAAATGATGATATCTGCCGATTTATTTTAGGGCTGAATTCTAGCGTTCATGGCGATTTCAGAGGAAATCTGGATGTGATAGAAAAACATCATACCAATGTAAAAACGGGACGATTAAAATATTTAGAAGATACCGATGCAGCTCTGATGCAGAGAGAATTCAAAAAATTCCATAACTGGGCTGATGATAGGATAGAAGAATTGGGAGCAGAACTGAAAGATGCAAAAAAAGAAGAAAAAGAAATAGACCGATCAGCCATGCGGGAAGGTCTGTCCGCCACCGAAGTTTTGGCGTTACAGGAACAGCTGGCAAAAGCTAAAAAGAAAGTATCAAGGCTGAAAAAAATGATGTTCGACCGCGAGGAAGAAATCGCCGCAGAGCGCGACAATATGATAGCAGAAGCTAAAAACAAACTAAACAGAACGATAACAGAAGAGGAAATATTTACAATTTCTTTTGAGTTGGTATAATCAGATAATTATTAACACTATGAACAATTACGAAAACTTACAAAAAGTTTTAAAAGAGATATTTGAGATGGATAAGGCGGATTTAGATTTTGGGATCTACCGCATTATGAATCAAAAACGCGAGCAGGTGATGGATTTCATCAATAACAAACTGCCCAAAGACATTAAAGATATACTAGCACAGACCCAGTCGAAGGACTCCATGGATATTCGGGCAGAATTAGATAAAGCCATCAAGAACGCCCAAGATTTAGGCATAGACCCCAATAATCTCCCAAAAGTCATCGAGCTGAAAGCACAACTGGAAAACACGATTGACACCAATGCTCTGGAGCAAGAGGTTTTTTCGCATCTGGCAAGTTTCTTTAAGCGCTATTACAAAGCAGGAGACTTTATCTCTTTGCGCCGTTACAAGAAAGATGTCTATGCCATTCCTTACGAAGGTGAGGAAGTGAAACTACATTGGGCAAATCACGACCAGTACTACATCAAAACTTCTGAGTATCTGAAGAATTATGCTTTTAAGACAAACGATGGCAGACTCGTTCATTTCCAGCTAAAAGAAGCATCTACTGAGCAAAATAACAATAAAACCCAAGGCGATCAGGAGCGCCGCTTTGCTATCTATGAAGAGCAGCCTATCGAGGTGGTGGATGGCAGTCTGTACATCAATTTCACCTATGAACCACACAAGAAAACCGTAAAACAAGAAGACCTAGAGGCAGAGGCTATAAATGTTATTCAGTCCCATGTCGCTAATCTAGCCGCTGCAGAGGACTTCTCTGGTATTTTTGATAAAGCACCGACGGAGAAAAACAAAAACCGCACGATTATAGAAAAACATCTCAGCAGTTTTATCTCTCGTAATAGTTTTGATTATTTCATCCATAAGGATTTGGGTGGATTTTTGTCTCGTGAGTTGGATTTCTATATCAAAAACGAAGTCTTGTACATAGATGATATCAATACCGAAAATCCAGCCTTTTTCACGGCGCAGCTCTCCAAGATAAAAGCCCTGAAAACCGTGGCGTCCAAAATCATCACTTTCCTAGCGCAGATAGAGGATTTCCAAAAGAAACTATGGCTGAAGAAGAAATTCGTTATCAGTACCAACTACTGCATCACGCTGGACCGTATTCCAGAGGAATATTATGCTGAGATAGCTGCCAACCAAGCACAACTGCAGGAGTGGAAAGAGCTGTACGATGTTACCATTACCTCTGCCGAGCAGCTGACAGGAGAGCCTTTCTTGGTCTTGGATACCAAGCACTTCTCCGAAGAGTTTAAGGACAAGCTGCTGGGTGAGTTTGACAACTTAGATGAAGAAACCAACGGACTACTGATAAACTCCGAAAACTTCCAAGCACTAAGTTTATTGTCTAATAAGTATAATGGCAGTATACAAAGTGTTTATATTGATCCACCTTTTAACTTGGAACATTCTAGTGAGTTTCTTTATAAAACTAATTTTTTAGATTCTTCTTGGATCCAGTTATTATATGATAGAATTACTCTTACTAAAGATTTATTATTAGATGAAGGGGTTATTGGAATACGATCAGATTATCATGGAGATTATTATATAAGATCTTTTATGAATAGTGTATTTGGCTTAGAAAATTTTAGAAACCAAAATGTCATTAATAGAATTTTTAAAAATAAAACAAATGTTGATGTAAAAACCCTATCTTATTCATTTGATTATTTGACTATTTATTCTAAAAATGAACTTTTTACATATAATAATCCTGTAATTAAGCTAGATGAAGAAAGAGAAGCTTATTGGAGACATATGAATGATTCTGAAGGACAAGGAAGTTCAAAAGTTTTTTTTGGACTTGAATTAGCACCTCCAGTTGGTAAACATTTCAAATATTCTCAAGATAAAATTGATGAAAAAATTAGTATTGGGGAATTAAGATTAGATTGTAAAAATTGTAAATATATTCATTATAAAGGTCAAATAAATTCATGTCCAAGTTGTGGATCCCAAAATATGAATCCAAAATATTTGGTAAAATCAACTAATGAGAAAGTTTTAGGTACAAATTGGACAGATATTTCTGGTTACTCTAATACTACAGGATTTTCTACAGAAAATGCAGAAATATTACTAAAGAGATATATAGATATTACTTCTAAAGAAAATGATTTAATACTTGATTATTTCGTTGGTAGTGGTACAACAATTTCTGTAAGTCATAAAATGAATCGTAAATGGATAGGTGTTGAAATGGGCAAATATTTTAATGAATATCCTCTGATAAGAATGAAAAAAGTTTTAAATAATTCTCATAAAGGAATTAGTAAAGATGTGAACTGGAAAGGAGGAGGAATGTTCACTTACCAAATTTTGGAAAATTACGAAGATACTCTGAACAATCTGCAATTACCTAATAAACTGAGTGAATCTTTATTAAACTTCGATGAACGGACACAAGAAGAATACCTGCTGAACTATATGCTGGATGTAGAGAGCAGAGACCATCTGTTCAATATCCAGATGTTCCGTAATCCATTTAATTACCAACTGAAAGTTACCGAGAACAACGAGCTGGTGCCTACAAAGGTGGATTTGGTAGAGACCTTTAACTATCTCATCGGGCTGTATGTAGAGCGTATGCAGCGCGTGGGCGATATCAAATTCATAGAAGGAAAAACCAGAGAAGGCGCGAAAACGCTGGTCATCTGGCGTAATGTAGAAACCGCTAAAAAATTCCGTAAAATCTATGACAGCATTCGTTCTTCGGAGTTTGACCAAATCTACATCAATGGTGACCATCATTTTGATAACATGCGCACAGGCGAAGTTATTAAAAGATAAAATTGAACCACAAGTTAAAGATTACAAAATTGAGCTGGATTCATACATTATTTCTAATACATCTTATTTAGATGTTAATTGGAAAGAGAATATGGATATAGAAGATTTCAATAAAAATCATGTTTACTTCCAGAAAGAGAATGCAGAAGATTATATAGAGAAAATTTTATTTTTTGATTAATATAAATTTTTCCATATATGATGATTAAAGATGTTAAATTTGATCCCATTCATACTTTATCATCGAAGACAAGAAAGACACTAATTTATAAACTAAATACGAAAAATAAAGAAAGTATAAATAAAGTTTTTATAACAAAGGTGTTTACTTAGTTAAAACAAAAAAAGACTTCACTTTTCTGTAAAGTCTTCATTTTCAATAGTGAGCGCGAAAGGATTCGAACCTTTGACCGTCTGCTTAGAAGGCAGATGCTCTATCCAGCTGAGCTACGCACCCATTAATTAGTTTTTAAAAAGAACTAATAAACTTTTGTCGGGGTGGCAGGATTCGAACCTGCGACCTCCTGGTCCCAAACCAGGCGCGATGACCGGGCTACGCTACACCCCGAATATTATACCAGTTGCGGAGGGTATGAGATTCGAACTCATGCGACCCAAAAGTCGACAGTTTAGCAAACTGCTCCGTTAACCACTCCGGCAACCCTCCTTTTATTCTTTAAGAACTTCTATTCCGTAATTGCGTTTGCAAATATATATTGTTTTTTTTAAATAACCAAATAAAATCCTAAAAAATTATTCGTATTTTTGGAAAAAATTTTTAATAATTATTCATAAAAATGCGTAAAGTATTATTTATCACGAGTTTAAATATTATATTATTTTCCTGTGTTTCTCAAAAAAATGTAGTTTTTTCCGCCTCTCCTACTCCAACGACACAAAAGATTGTTGAAAAACCCAAAATAGAACACCACGGAACAGAGGATTTCTATAGAGTGAACATAGCGGACAGCTCCAAAAATAATAATACTATAAGCTATGGGTCTATAGTTTCGGCCAAGCCAAAAAAATATAAAATCACTAAAACTTACTTCCCTTCCTTGGGACAAGGCTTCCGCCAGAGATTCATCATCTTGCACTATACGGCTTTGGATAATGAAAAATCCATAAGAGTTTTGACACAGCAGTCAGTAAGTTCCCACTATCTTGTAAGTGATTTAGATGATCACGAAATCTATCAATTAGTAGATGAAAACAAAAGAGCTTATCATGCAGGAATCAGCGCTTGGAAAAACAGCAACAATCTGAATGACAGTTCTATAGGTATAGAAATAGTAAATACAGGCTATGTAGTAGATAGTTTAGGAAAGAGACAATTCCAAGCATTTCCTGAACACCAAATAGAAAAAATAGCCGTTTTGGTAAAAGATATTAGCAAAAGATATATGATTCCTCCTACTAATATTTTGGCTCATTCAGATATTGCTCCGACAAGAAAACAAGACCCAGGCCCTCTGTTTCCTTGGAAAACATTATATGAAAAACACCAAATAGGCATGTGGTATGATGAAGATAAAAAACAAGAATTTTATCCAAGTGCATTAGAAGATATTACTACACTATATGAAGATGCTTCTTTTATACGAAAAATACAATCAACCTTTAAGAGTTTTGGGTATGATATCCAAATCACAGGAATGTGGGACAAACAGACAAAAAGCGTTATAGAGGCGTTTCAGTATCATTTCAGACCAGAAAACTATGATGGTATTTTAGATGCGGAAACTTGGAGTATTCTACAGGCTTTGGCTCAGAAATATAAATAAATTCTCTACCTTTGCAAAAAATAGAAAAATGGATAAGAAAAATAAAGATAAAGACGAAAAATTCATAGAATATTGGGAAAACAGCATGCAGCTCGGAAGGGTAAAATATTCCTTGATAAACGCTGTTTTAATGGGAATAATTGTGTTTTTAATTTCAAATATTGTATATTATTTATTCACAGGAACCACCCTTTTTCAGCTGAGTATGGATGCTTTTTTATCCTTTGCTATGAGCTACCTTTTTAGTTTCCTTTTTTATTATATCCCTGTTTGGAATATCAATAGTTTCAAATATAATGTTGTCCTAAATAAAAAGAAGAAAAAATCCAAAAAAAAGTAAAAGGCTTGATTTTCAAGTCTTTTTTTTATTTCTAAACGGTCTGAAGATACAGTTTTTCCAGCTCGTTGGCGGAGATTTCATCGGCATTGATTTCGGAAATCAAATTTCCTCGCTTCATAATTCCTATTCGATCAGCCACTTCTTTTGCCCTAAAAATATCATGCGTCGCCATGAAAATAGTAGTTCCCTCCGATGCTAATTCTTTCAATATTTCAGAAAATTCATTCGATGCCTTTGGGTCTAGACCAGATGTAGGCTCATCCAGAAGTAGTACTTTCGCCTTTTTAGCGATGGCAATGGCAATGCCCACTTTCTGGCGCATCCCTTTAGAATAGCCCCCCAGCCTATTGTGATGAGCATCAGACTGCAGTCCTGCTTTGCTTAGGAAGCTCGTAAGCGTCTCATTATCATAATCAAACCCAGCCAAAGAGGAGAAAAATTTAAGATTTTCTACACCTGTCAAATTAGGGTAAAGCAGTACAGTTTCAGGAATATAAGCGATGAATTTCTTGGTCTCCTCTGGATGGTCTACCACAGAAATTCCATTGATTTTCGCAACTCCTCCGGTCGGTTTCACAAAGCCTAAAAATATATTGATAGTCGTGCTCTTCCCTGCTCCATTCTGTCCCAGAAGAGCAAAAATTTCACCTTTATTCAGTTTTAAATTTAGATTATTTAAAGCTTTATAATCTCCGTATGTTTTAGATAAGTTTTCTGCAATAAGCATAAAATTCTATATTTTTTTAGTCAATTTTATTCCGATAAACACAAGCAATAAAGAGTACAATACGCCCACAAATAAGGATTTCCAGTTAATATCTGCACTCTCTGCTGGCGGCTGGTATTTAGGTCTTTTTTCCCAAGGCGTATTTTTAGTCAAAGTTTCCTCAAAAATATAAGGATAAAAAAACTCCCGCACGGCTTTGTGATGTTTTCTCACCGATGCCAAATATCTCATATGTGCCTCTAAATCTGTATTAACCAAAGCATTATACATTCTCTGCACTCCTACCGTAGGAAGAAACATTCCCAAAGTTTCGGCTTTGTGCTGGCGTTCCATCAGTTTTTGTTCCATCAGTTTAGAGGTCGGTTCTGCCTCTTTATCAGCCACATACTGCATCGCGTAATACCAGCCTGCTACATAGTATTTTTCTTCTGGAATTTTATATTTTTTATACTCGGGATATTCTTGGTAAAATTTGTTCATCGTTACCGATTTGGGCTTATCCCACTTCTCATGATAGGCTTCACGCTGGATGAGTGTGGTTTCCATAGCCTCATGAACAGGAGTGGTAGCCGTAATTATCGTATTTCCCAAAGCAGGAAACATCAAACATAGCACAATCCAAATCCCCACGGACAAAATGGTGTTGTAAGTTGAGTTTTTATTCAATGAATTAACAAACCAAACCACTGCAAACCAAAAACTTACATAAAAAATAGAAATTCCTAAAATAGCAAAAAACACCACTCCAAAACCAGCCTTGAAAACCAAAGCCGCCACGATCATCAGTATAATGACCAAAGACACCACTATCAGCCACCTTGCGAAGATTTTATAAAAAACAAAACTAAGCGTAGGCACTCCAGAAATCTTTATCATACTCCATACTCCCGTTTCTTTCTCCTCCGAAATCAAACTGAAACCAAGAGCAATAATCAATAACGGAAAAAGATAAATAAAAACAAATGACAAATCCAAATTGCCCACCAAAAGGGACAAAGGATTAGTCAGCTCATTATCATAAATCTGCCCTTCTAATGCCAAGATTTTGGTTTTGATATTGTAGTTTAGAATATCTCTCTGCCCCAGAGAAAACGCTGCCCAGTCAGTCGGTGGATTATAAGTATGAAAAATCATGTAATAAATATCCGTTCCTGCCGTGTTCTCCGCGCCTGCAATGTGCAGAATGTGCTCTATATTCTCATTTTCCAGATGTTCTATTCTGGAAATATTTTCTTTTTGTTCCTCTATGACTCTATTTCCGTAATAAATTCCGTAAAGCCCAAAGAGAAAAACCACCAAGACTCCGATTCGGAAGGCGTTATTTCTAAAAATATTTTTAAATTCTATGCTTAAAATCCTCTTCATCTTTACAAAAATTTATTACTATTTTTCTGAATATAATTCGCTGCTAAAACCAATACAGACAGCATAAAAACAAACGCTGAAATCCCCAAAATCTGCTCTTTCAGAATTTCATAAGTAGAAAAATGCTGATATTTGAACGGCGGCATCTGTTTCAGAAGTTCATTATTTATCCTCTGTGTCCGCTCTTTTTGGGATTCTTTATAATATTTTATTTCCTCCTGCTGAAGTTTATTCAGATACTGAGTGCGGTCATATCGGTATTTTTCGGCCTGTCGCTGGAAACTTACAGCATCAGAAAAACTACTTCCACTGAAGCCCATAGACATATTCCTCATCGCCAAATAAGGATTAGCAAAGCCCAAAAATTCGCTTACTTTGTTTTGATTTTGATAAATTTTAATCAATTCCTCAAATTTTTCACCAAAAATTTTCGTGGTGATTTTTTCGCCTTCCGCAAAAACCAATCCGCCGTAATTTATCGGCAATTCTTCGATGGAATTGACATTGTATTTTTTCAAGATTTCTTCTTTCAGTTCCTTAAAGTGCTGGTCATCAGGATTATGACTATCTCCTTCTTTTTTAATCTGGTTATGAATGGAAATATCAAAATCATTTTTATTCGGTGCTTCATAGATATTTGCGCCAAGTGTCTGTGCGGCTTTCGGAAGAATAAAAATCATTGAAAACCAAATGATTAAAAGAACAAGCAAAGTAGATTTAGGAGTTTTATTCAAAGCTGAAAAAATCACCACTACAAACGAAAAAATCAAAAAATAAACGCTGTAAGAAACCACCAGCAGGAAGGCTCTCGGTATAAGTCCCTCTGCATCAGCACCTGACATCAGCCCTGTGAAAGCAATTCCTAAAATAAGAATGGGAAGGAAATAAGCCATCGTAACGGCATAAATCCCCAAAGTTTTTCCAAAAATAATGTCTTTGTAAGTCGTATTTTGAACCAAAATCAGCTTCAAAACTCCATTTTGTTTCAGCCCAGAAACCGAACCAAAACCAATGAAAATAATGAATAAAGGTAAAATCAGCTGGAAAATCAGAGCCATACTCAGTTCCCCAAACCTCAGTATTCCGTTGGAAAACGAGGCATCGCTCATATTCATCGTATTCTGTCTGTGAGCCTCCAAAAAAACAGAGTTTCCGACATAAGAATTTACCCCAAAATCAAAAGCACTCAGAGGATATTTGTCCCGAAAAACCAAATACCCATAATGCGAAACCCTGTGCGGGTGCCTATCTGGCTGATTTTCCCACTGCTGGACAACTTCGGACTGGTAGTGTTCCTGCTCCTCATTGTGATGATGAACATTTTCCCAACCGATGTAAGCCGCCAGAGACAAAACAGCAACAATGATGAAAACCAAGTAAATCAGCACTTTCTGCCTATTGATGCTTTTCCATTCTTCCGAGGCGATTAGCTTTATCCTTTTAAAATTCATGAAAATTATTTTAAATTCTCAATGAAACTAATATTCATCTCCGCCGAAAGCGCCCCAGCCTTCTCCACAAAGGATTCATAGGAAACAGTATCTCCCTCGCCTGCATTATCCGAAATCGCTCTCAGCATCAGAAACGGAACGCCCATAATATGGCAGGTCTGCGCAATGGCACTCGCCTCCATCTCCACAGCCAGCGCCTCTGGGAAGCTTTTTTCTATCCATTCTCGGCGCTGTCTATCACTGATGAAAGAATCTCCGCTGAGTACCAGCCCTTTACGAAGCTGGTCGGTATATTTTCCGCAATGTTCCTCGGCAAGGCTCAGCCACTGCTCATCCACAAAAAAAGCAGGCGGCATTTTTGCCTGTTGCCCTATTTCGTAGCCGAAAGCCGTGACATCCACATCATGGTGTCTAACCTCCGTAGCCAAAATAATATCATAAACTCTGGTGTCTTTCAGACCTCCTGCTGTTCCTGTATTGATGATTAATTCTGGTTTAAACTGATTGATTAAAAGCACTGTAGCCACCGCTGCACTCACCTTTCCTATCCCAGACAAAAGCACCACCACCTGATGGCTGCCAATTTGCCCTTCATGGAAAGTAAATCCAAATAATTCGGTATCTTTTCTATCTTGTAATTTTTCTCGAAGGAGCTGGACTTCTAATTCCATCGCTCCGATGATTCCTATTTTCATTGTAAAGTTTAATAATTAAATTTTTTTAAGAGCAAAGATAATTATTTTGAAACACTTGACTGGCTTTTCAAGGTTTCTATTAAGTTTTTTAGATGGGTCTCATATTCTTCTGTTGGTTCTAATAAAACATTAATTATTTGTTTTTCTTTTTCATAATCATACAGCACGATTCCAAGCCAGCCTGAACTCCAAAAATCAATTCCACCTCCCAAGATTTTAGATTCTATTATAATTTGGTCTAAATCTCCGAAATCACCATTTTTATAGCTTCTATATGTAATTTTATAATTTAACAAGTCGCGAGAGACTTCTTTTTTAAACCATTCTAATGTTTTTTCCATAACTTATTCTGTTGCCATCAGTTTGCAACTAAAAAATACTATCAAGATAGTTTTATTCTTAATTTTATAACTGAAATATTTGACTGGCTTTTTAGTATACCATTGTACTTTGAAAATCTTTAAATTTCAGAACACCATCTTTCGTTGTAAAAACATATACATATATATGTTCACCTCCTCCTGAAGAATAAACTACTGTATTAAAAGTCATGGTTATTTTATCATCTGCGTATGTGACTTCTAAGATATCTTTAAACCCACCATTCCAACTATCATATGAATATTCTGCTTTATCATATCCTTGTTTTAATAATCTATTAACATTTATTCTTCCTAAAGTTTCCCTGAAATCGCCCATGAAAATCGCATCAAAATATATCTGAAATTCTTTCTCACCAAATCCTTTTCCTTTATATTCCTCCCATTTTTCATATTCCAAAGTCGCATACCAAAAATTATCATTTTTGATAGGAAAATCAAAATATGCTTTTACTTCATCTGGCTTGCCTTTTCGCATTCCTTTTATGAAAGAAGCAAGTTGTTTTCGCAGGTGTCTTTTATGAGATTTTTCTATTTTTGTTTTTACTGGTTTATTCGTATTCTGCTGATTTACACAACTTAAAAGAAAAAACAAACTCAGACCCGTGAAGATAGTTTTTATTTTTTTCATAATGTTTTTGATATATTTTGAAATATTTAGCTATATTTTCAGAGTTTCTATTAAGCCCTCATCTAAACCATTTAGTATTTTATATACTTTTATCTTTTTATTATTTTCTGTTGTTATTTTTAGATTATCACTATATTCATTAAAATACTCTACTGAAAGTTCCAAAACTAAAATAATAGAATTCTTTTCTTCTAAATTCAAAAGTTCATATTTTCCTCTCTTTTTTAATAACTTTTTTACTATTTTTTTATTCTCAAAATAGTTTTTAAAACTTTCTTTTATTTCTGGATTTATCTGATAATCCTTCAATATATCATAAGGATAGATAATATCATGACTTACAATTATTTCATTGGGCAAAATTCTAATTGTATTATTTTTTGTTATTCTTTTCAAATCAGGATAAGTTGTAATGATAGAAATATTTTTACTCGTATCAATTTGGTCATGTATAATTGTATTTTTATGATAAAACGAATAATAATTGATATTATCCATAAATACAATTTCTAATAATTTAATATCCTTTATCTGTGCTAATGCATAATTAGAGAATATTATCATTAATAAACAGATTCTTTTCATTTTATCAATTTTGATTTATAATATTTTTCAAATATAATCAAAAAACCGATAGCCATTATAAACTATCGGTTTTCAACAAATTAAATTATTTTATGAAAAAATCTTGTATCTATCTTAGAATGTGTATCTTACGGTAAACATCACATTTCTTGGCGTTCCTGGGAAAAGTCTTGGATAGTTGAACGCTCCAAGCCAGTAAGTTTTATTAAAGATATTATTGATATTGAATGACAGCTGCATATCTTTTATCTTGTAATAAACCGCTGCATCTACTATCGTATAATCTGGTAAAACTAAATCTGGTTCCTGCCAAGAAATCTTCTCTGCAGAATAATTGAGCCCTGCCCCTACTCCTAGATTTTTAAAGAAACCTTCCTTCACATCAAATCTTGTCCACAAGTTGAATGTATGTTTAGGAGCATTATCCTTTCTATAAGTTCCTCTTTTTTGGTCTGTAACTTTTGAATCATTATAAGCATAACCTGCGTTCACTAACCAGTTTGGCAAAATTCTACCCATTACATCGATTTCCAGACCTTTATTTCTCTCCGTTCCTCCTTCATTCATCAGTTCATCCACCGCTCCATTAGAAACTGTATCATCATAAGTAAGGATATTATTCTGCTTAATGTCATAATAGGCAATACTTGCATGAAGTTTTCCTTCGAGCCATTCTGTTTTTGCTCCAAATTCATACATTCTGGTAGTTTTAGGTTTGAATGCTTCTCTGACATACTGTCCTGTATTCATATCTCTTCTAAAACCATCATAACCAAGATAAGCATCAGTCTGCATCTGGAACCCTTCTATGTAGGAAGCATAGGCATTGATGTTTTTGGTAGCCTTATACATCAATCCAGCTCTCACGAGGAATTTATTTTGTTTTACTGTTTCTTCGTTTCTTCGTTTGTAAAAGTTTTTGTCTGTGTACCACTCTTGGCGTAGACCAATATTGAAAATCAATCTATTCCAAAGTTCCATTTGATTCATAAAATACGCAGAGTTAGTAGAGAAATACATCGGTGTGGTTTCCTGCATTCTTCTTGCCTGAGGTTGATAGAACCCAGGGTACATCACTCTATACTGCCCTTCTTTAGTCAAATCCCAGTGCGGAATTCTTGGTGTTAAAGTTCCTAATGCAGCATTACCTGTATAGTCTCTCACAGTATTGGTTCCGCCGTGCCCAACTTCAAACATCACCAAATCATACCCTAAAACAGATTTATTTTTAAAGTTTTCTCCCAGTTTCCAGTCATAGTTTAGATAAGCATTAAAGTTATCTGTAAAGAAATTACTATTACGCTGAACATATCTAAGCTGTACTTTATCTCTTTGTATTACTCCGTGAGAATCCTTTCCGAAATTATTATCAGTTCTTAATTCTGTCAAATCTTCGTTCCAGATATGCTTCATATAAGCCATATTGATGCTTAAATTGTCCGTAAACTTATGAGTAAGATTCCCCATGAAGTTTAAATCCAATGTTTTGTTGACATCATTGATAGCCCCGATAGCATAAGTAATTGGTGTAGAAGTAAGTGCAGGTCTGTCACCAGGGTTAGCTTTAAAAATAGGCTGACCTCTATCTAGTCTGTTTGAGTTATTACTCATCACAAACTCAAAACTTATGTTTGTCTTTTCATTTGGAACATAGGCAATGGTAGGAGCTATCATATACGCTTTTTTGAACTGTAAATCTCTGAATGATTTTCCATTCTCATACCCGAGATTTAAACGATAAAGCAATGTTTTACTCTTATTCAATGGTCCAGTAAAATCTAGTGCTCCAACCACAGTCTGATAACTTCCCACACTCAGACTTACTTCTTTTCTGTTCGTTTTAAGTGGTTTTTTAGTAATGATATTTATACTTCCCCCTGCATCTGTACTAGAAAAAGTCATACTTGCAGGCCCTTTGATTACTTCTACTCTTTCTACATTCATCATCATCGGTTGACTGAAAAATATATGAGAAGTTACCATACCATTCATCAGTCTGCTTTCTCTGTATGAAGCCTGTTGTGTAACCCCACGGATAGCATAGTTGTTATAAAAACTAGTCTGGTTTACCCCACTCACATTCTTCACTACATCTCCCAGTCTTGTAACTCCTTTATCTGCAATAAGCTCTTTAGTCACAGTAGTTATCGCTTGGGAAACTTCCATGTTTTTTAGAGCGATTTTAGAAGCAGAGAAAGAATAATCACTATTATAGTCTTTTCTTGCTCTTCCTATGATTTCTACAGTTTGTAGTTTTTTTACTTTTCCGTCTTCTTCCTCATCTTGTGGTTCGTTAGGATCTGTAGTATTTTTTGCTACAACAGGTTCTGTTGGCTCTGTTGGCTGCTCAACTACAGGCCTTTCTATAACCACATCTTCTGAAACTGCCCTATAAACAATCACATCTCCTAAATCCAAAACTCCATTATCCTCCACTGTAATTTGGTTTTCCAATGGATTTGCTCCTTCTGCTACGATACTGATAGTGTAACTTCCTCCTTCTGTAAGTGTTACATTAAAAAATCCCGAAGCATCGGTCATAGAGGTCATTTCCTTGTCTCCTTTTTTTAGTATAATGCTGGCATTAGAAACGGGATTGTCATGCTGAACTACCCTACCTTTCACAGTTTGTGAATAACCCATCAGAGATACTAATAAACTTGATACTAGTAATACTTTTTTGTTCATAATGAAATTATAAAATTTAAACTTATGTTATCTTTTTAAAAAATTATGGCACAAAAGTAATACTATTTTTTATTTTCTTGCTAATTCAAGATATGATTTTTATCATCAATTTTCAGGAAAGTAGCATCATTACTTTTGAATCATTAAATCAAAACATCTTTTTTGGCTCAAAAAAATAAATTCATCATCTTTATTCCGTATATTTGCACAAAATTCATTTCTAAATACTAAATCAAAATGAAAAGAAGAGACTTTCTGAAAACAGGTTCATTAGCTGCTTTAGGCGGAATGCTGCTAACTCCCTTCGGAGCAAAAGCAAACACTATAAAAGAAGAATTCCGTGGTAGAAAAGCCAAAAATATCATCTTCATGGTAAGTGACGGGATGAGTGTAGGAACGATGATAATGGCAGACATCTATCTGAAAAGAAAAAATGGAAAAAGTTCCAACTGGGTGGGACTTTACGAAGATAATCTTGTCCAAAGAGCATTGATGGATATGGCTTCTGCGAATGCTATCGTAACAGACTCAGCAGCAGCAAGTTCCTCTTGGGGAGGCGGTGTCCGTGTGAATAACGGAAGCCTGAATGTAAGCCCTAACGGAAAGGAAAACATGCCTATTCTTCAGAAGTTCAAACAAGCTGGAAAAAAGGTAGGCTGTGTAACTACAGTTCCTATCACTCATGCTACACCAGCAGGATTTTGTGTTACCAGCAAAAGAAGAAACGCTATGGACCACATCGCTGAACAATACGCAGAGCTAAACTTTGATGTGATGATGGGAGGCGGCAGCCAATACTTTGACAAAGACAAAAGAAAAGATAAAAAAGATGTTTTTGATTTATTCGTAAAAAAAGGATACACCATTGCAAAAACGAAATCAGAAATGCTCAGCGCTCCTAAAAACAAGCCTATTTTAGGAACTTTTGATGAAGATGCTGTGCCTTATACAGTAGATCATTTACGCGATGAAAAAGCATCAAAAAACATCCCTAGCCTTGCCGAGATGGCTCAAAAAGCAATAGACCAGATGAAAGACCACAAAAATGGTTTTGCGCTACAGATAGAAGGCGGAAAAGTAGACTGGGCAGCACACGGAAACGATATTGCAGCTTTGTTATTTGACCAAATTGCCTTCGATGAAGCTGTAAAAGTAGTAATGGACTTCGCTAAAAAAGACAAAAATACTTTGGTAGTTATTACCAGCGACCACGGAAATGCCAACCCTGGGCTGATTTACGGCGGTAAAACCAATGACAATTTTGACCACTTACAAAAATTCACTCACTCTAATGACTGGGTTTTACAGGGAATACATGCTTCTAGCAGCACTTCTTTCGTAAAAGACAGAATTGCAGAGGCTTGCGGAGGTTTCGCTATAACTGATGAACAGGCGAAAGAACTTCTTTCTTATTACAACAATCTTAAAAAGGAAGATGGATTATACAACCATAAAAATTTGCCTTTCAGAGCTTTAGCAGAAATGCAGAAAGCATACACTTCTGTTGGCTGGATTAGTATGGATCACTCTTCTGACTACACAGAACTTGCGATGTATGGCCCTGGTAGTGAGAACCTTAAATCATTTTTCAGAAATACCGACATGCACAATTTCCTGCTAAATGCAGCACATGTAGAAAATAAGTTTTAATTATAAAGATTTAATAATATTGCCAATAAAAACTTCAACAAATGTAAGTTTTTATTGGCAATATTATATATTTAAACATCTCCTCATTGGATGTTTAACACTATAATAGAGAGTGCAAAGGATATTACGAAATGAAAACCTTAATGCGGTAATTTAATCATGAAAATTACTTTCTAAACGCATCTAAAAATGGTTTAAAAGAGAGATATTTTTAATAAAATCCGTTGAAATTTCAAAATTATTTGGTATTTTCGCAATATGATAAATATTCTTGTGAAATCTTGCAAGAATTATAAATTAAATTTGTCACATTACAATAAAAACAAATAATTATGTCAACTTATGTAGTTGTTGGTCTTCAGTACGGAGACGAAGGAAAAGGAAAGATTACGGATGTTCTTTCTGCAAAATCTGATTATGTAGTCCGCTACCAAGGTGGGAATAATGCTGGACACACGGTGTATGTGGGAGATGAGAAATTCGTTCTTCATCTACTGCCCTCTGGAGTTCTCCAATG
>CALHQK010000094.1 GCA_938037185.1 uncultured Riemerella sp. | reverse complement strand
TTGTTTTATTCCAAAAATCATTTGAAAAAGTGTTTTCCATCATAGAAAAACATACGGATGAAGAGCTTTTCACCAAGAAAAAATACAAATGGACTGGTTCTACTTCGCTAGGGTCTTACCTTATTTCGGCAACTTCCAGCCATTATGACTGGGCTTTAAAAATAATGAAAAAGGGATTAAAATAAAATTAAACCACCGCATACTGCTTCCCCGAAAGAGCTTTGATGTAACCTAACAATTCTAAATCCAATAAAATCGGCAGCAATTTGAAAGGCTGCATTTCTAATTTTATGCTGAGGTCATCCAGCGAGATAGGAGAATTTTCTGCAATGAGCTGGTAGGCAGGTTTTAACCTTTCTTCCACCTCTATTTCTTTTGGTTCAAATAGCTGTGGCTGCTTCACAGATGGATAATTATCACCCAGTTCATCCAAAACATCTTGGAACGAAGCCAGAATTTTTGCTTTATTCTGGGCAATGATCATATTACAGCCCTGACTGTATTTATCTCCAAAACGCCCTGGCAGAGCCAAAACTTCTCTATTATACTGATTGGCGTAACTCACCGTACTCATAGAACCGCCCCCAAAAGCAGTTTCTACCACGATGGTAAATTGGGAAATCCCCGCTACTATCCTATTTCTCTGCAAAAAATGTTCTCGGTCTGGCTTTTCGCTGGAATTAAATTCTGACAACAGCGCTCCTCCGTTTTCCAAAATATCTTTTGACATTCTCTCATGAACCGCTGGATAAATCATATGCAGACCATGAGCCAGAACGCCCACCGTAGGAATATTATGATTAAGAGCCTGCTCGTGGGCATACCCATCCGTTCCCAAAGCCAAACCACTCACTATCAGCACATTTTTATCCCTTAAAACCTCGCAAAGTTCTTCTATGAATTTCTTTCCGTAAGCAGTCATTTTACGAGTTCCGACTATGCTTATCAGTTTTAAATCTTCATCAAAATCTCCCTTTTGATAAAGCACAGCGGGAGCATCTGGACACTCTAACAACAGCCTCGGAAGCTGGTTCTGATACCTCAGTCTGACTTTAATGTTATTTTTTTCGCAAAAAAGCAGTTCTTTTTCCGCAAATTTCAGAAAAGTATCATCACCGATTCCCTTTGAAATCTGTGTTCCGATGCCAGAAATTTCCTGCAGAACAGATTTGGAAAGCTTCCATGTTTCTTTGGCTGAGCCCGTTACGGAGACCAGTTTCATAAAATTGACATCGCCCACCAAGGGACACGCTCTTAGCGCAATAGAATACAATATTTCTTCCGAATCTGCCACTATTTTCATTTATGAAATTACACCGCTTCCCAGCAGCTCTTCGCCCTGATACCACGCCGCAAACTGCCCTTCTGCTATCGCCGACTGCGGATTTTCAAACTCTATGAAAAATCCGTCTTTGTACTGATAAAGAACCGCATCTTCCAAAGGCTGGCGGTATCTTATCCTTGCTTTTATTTTCATGGATTCTCCATTTTTCAGCCGTAAATCTTCACGAACCCAATGCACCTCATCATTATTGATTTTCAGTGCTTTTCGGTAAAGCCCAGGGAAATTTTTGCCCTCGCCCACGAAAAGAATATTGTTTTCCATATCTCGGTCAATGATGAAGCAGGACTCCTTATGTCCGCCTATTCCTAGGCCTTTGCTCTGTCCTATGGTGAAAAACTGCGCGCCTTGGTGCTTTCCGATGACTTTTCCGTCTTCTTTTTGGTATTTTATTTTCTTTGAGAGATATTTTAATTCATCAAGTTTAGTTTCAAAAACAGGTTTTTCTTTATGAAATTCTTTGTAATCACTGAAAATCTCTACGATTTCGCCTTCTTTCGGAATTAGCTGCTGCTGCAGAAATGTCGGCAGGCTCACCTTTCCGATGAAACAAAGCCCCTGAGAATCCTTTTTATCGGCAGTTACCAGTCCTATTTCTCTTGCGATTTCTCGCACTTCGGGTTTGGTCAGTTCTCCTATCGGGAACAGGGCTTTTGACAATTGATTTTGATTTAATTGACACAAAAAATAGCTTTGGTCTTTATTATTATCCTTTCCTGCGAGAAGCTGATAGATTTCCTCCCCTCTCTCATCCACGAAAGAGGAAACTCTGGCGTAATGCCCCGTTGCCACCTTGTCAGCACCCAAAGACAAAGCGGTCTGAAGAAAAACATCGAATTTCACTTCTCTATTACAGAGAATATCTGGATTGGGCGTTCTTCCTTTTTCGTATTCGGAGAACATGTAATCTACGATTCTTTCCTTGTAAAGTTCGCTCATGTCTATCACCTGAAAAGGAATACCCAGTTTCTGCGCCACCAGAAGGGCATCATTACTATCCTCTACCCATGGGCATTCGTCCTCCAAAGTCACCGAAGCATCATTCCAGTTTCTCATAAAAAGCCCGATGACCTCGTGCCCTTGTTGTTTCAACAGGTAGGCGGCAACACTGCTGTCCACGCCTCCTGAAAGTCCTACGACTATTCTCATATTTAAATCATAATCTTTTGATTATCAATCGCAATCCTAAGAAAAATTACACATAATCACTCTATTCAACAACTTTAATATTATGAACGAAGTTCAGCATTGAATTCTTTTTTAAACAAGCTGACCAATCTGTTCATCACTTCTGAAATTTCCTTTTCTTCAAGAGTTTTTTCTTCATTCAAAAGCTCAAAACTCAAAGCATAAGATTTCTTACCTGCTGGAAGGTTTTTACCTTCATAAACATCAAAAAGATTGATATTTTTGATGAATGGGAAATTATTCTTTTTCACAGACTGGTACAAATCTGCATAAGAGGTATTTTTGTCAATCAACAAAGCCAAATCTCTTCTTATTTTATTAAATTTCGGAATATCTTTGAATCGTAAATTCTCTGTATTACGAAGATTTTGACACTCTTCAATTTCTATTTCTGCATAGAAAGCTTCTTGTTCTATGTCAAATTTTTTCAGCATTTTCGGACTTACTTTTCCGAGTCTTGCAACGGTTTTTCCTTCAACCGAAAATTCTATCGCATCCGAAAAACGACCATCCTGCAATGGTTTTTCAACAATATCAAAATTCAACTTACCTAAAATAAGAGAAACATACGCTTTCAAGTGGTAGAAATTTGTCTCATCTTTTGGCAAAAGCCAGTTTTCAGAATGATTTCTCCCTGAAACTAAAATCGCCAGCTGTTTTCTCTCTTCGTATTTATCTTTTTTATGATAAATTTTTCCTAATTCGAAAAACTTAATATCCGCATTTTTTCTGTT
Source organism: uncultured Riemerella sp. (assembly GCA_938037185.1). GTDB lineage: Bacteria > Bacteroidota > Bacteroidia > Flavobacteriales > Weeksellaceae > JABCPE02. The sequence goes on along the minus strand of CALHQK010000094.1, from coordinate 3,002 downwards.
GATATTATAAACTGCATTCTCCAAAAGTCCTTCCAGCAAAGATTTTCTCATAAACGCCAAATCATTGCTCAATGGATTTAGCAGTTTCACAGCATCCGTTTCATCTTCCACCGAAGTAAGGGAATTGTTCATCACCTCATAAAATCCATTCGCCTGAAGAGCCCTTGCCCACTCGTTTTCCAGCGAATTTAAGTCATTGAAACTCAACTTAACCGGTGTAAAAGAAATTTTCTCAGGAGCATCCACTTTATTGTAACCATAAATTCGGAGAATTTCCTCTATCACATCTATTTCTCTGGTAACATCAGCTCTGTAATTCGGCACAGAGAGTTCTAATCCATCAGGAATTTCATTAAGGATTTCTATTTCCAAAGACTTTAGAATTTCTTTAACCTTCTCTCTATGAATTTTAGCCCCCAAAATTTGATCCAATTTAGAATATCTAAAAATCACATTATGAGGCTTTATTTTTTCAGGGTAATGCTCTATATAATCCCCTACCAATGTCGCTCCTGTCAGTTCCTGTAACAACTTCACTGCCAAGGAAATAGTGGTTTTAGTATTGTTCGGGTCTACTCCTCTCTCAAAACGGAAAGAAGCATCAGTATTCAGTCCGTGGAATTTAGCTCCTTTACGAACAGCAACAGGATTAAAGTAAGCACTTTCCAAGAAAATAGACTGTGTCTGCTCGGAAACTCCGCTGTCCAGCCCACCAAAAACCCCAGCAATACAAAGCGGTTTCTGATTTCCATCTTTTATCATAATTTCCTCTCCATTCAGCATTCTCTCCACTCCATCTAATGTAGTGAATTTCGTTCCTTTCGGACTGTTTCCTACTGTTATTTTATTTCCTCCAATTTTATCTAAATCAAAAGCATGAAGCGGCTGTCCATAAGCATGAAGAATGTAGTTGGTAACATCCACCACATTATTTATTGGCGCGAGACCTATCGCTTTCAGTCTGTTTTTCAGCCATTCTGGCGATTCTTCTACTTTTATATTTTTCAAAACAGCACCAATGTATCTCGGCGCCAAATCATTATTTTCTACTTCAACAGAAAAATTATGCTCTCCTTCTGATTCAGCAGAGTAAGTTTCCATTTTAACGAGCTTAGAATCAATCCCATTACAAGTCAAAAATGCATGTAAATCTCTCGCTACACCATAGTGAGAAATGGCATCGGTCCTGTTAGGCGTCAGTCCTATTTCATAAACTTCATCTTGCTGAATATCAAAGTAATCCGCCAGAGGTTTTCCTACTTCATAAGTCTCATTCAAAACCATAATTCCATCATGGCTGTTGCCCAAGCCTATCTCATCTTCCGCACAAATCATCCCTTCCGAAACCTCACCTCTGATTTTGGTTTTGTTAATAGTAAAAGAACCTCCATTCTTATCAAACAAAGTTGTCCCTACCACAGCCACCGCAACTATTTGTCCTGCAGCCACATTAGGAGCTCCACAGACAATATTTAGAATTGTAGCATTTCCTACATCTACAGTTGTTTTGCTTAGTTTATCGGCGTTTGGATGTTTTTCACAAGTTAAAACCTTACCTATAACGATACCTTCCAAACTTCCTTTGATGGTTTCAAATTTATCTATTCCCTCTACTTCCAAACCTATATCAGTGAGGTAAGTTCCTATTTTTTCTGAATTTAAATCTGTACTAATGTAATCTTTAAGCCAATTATTTGAAATTTTCATTTTATTTTCTATATATTTTAAATAAAGTGAGATGCAAAGTATAAAGATTAAATCTTGCCTCTACATCTCGTTTATATTTTGTTCTGTATTTATTGTGTTACATTCCTATTACCGGCATAGAAAGCATCAGGATATGCTCATCTTCATCTAATCCATCTACTGGCTCTATAATTCCGGGTCTGTTAGGCTGAGACATTTTAATTAAAATATCTTCTGAGTTTAATACCGCCAGCATCTCTGTCAAAAATTTTGAGCTGAACCCGATATTAATATCTTCTCCCTTATATTCACACGGAATCTGCATTTCTGCCTTATTAGCGTATTCCGTATCTTCGGCATGAAGATGGAGAATGTTGCCAGAAAGCTTAAACCTTACCTGATTGGTAGATTTGCTAGAAAAAATAGACGCTCTTCGGATGGAACTTAGAAGCAAATTTCTATTGATTGTCAAAACATTAGGATTTTCCTTCGGTACTACCGCAGTATAATTAGGGTATTTCCCGTCAATCAATCTACAAATCCATGTATGCTCTCCGAAAGAGAATTTTGCCATATTTTCATTAAACTCTATAACTACCTCATCATCAGAACCTGACAAAATATTTTTAAAAATACTCAAAGGTTTCTTTGGCATAATGAACTCCTTCGGTTCATTGTTTTTAATATCTGTTCTTTTATAAACCACCAATCTATGCGAGTCTGTAGAGACAAAATTCGTTTCTTCTTCGCCAAATTGGAAAAGAACCCCCGTCATCACAGGACGAAGCGAATCATTACTCGTTGCAAATAGTGTATTACTAAGGGCTTCCGCCAATACACCAGAAGGGACAACCACCTTTTGAGCAGAATCAAATTCCATCAATTCAGGATAATCTTCCGCATTATCCAAAGCTATGAAATAATTATCTTTTTCATCTAAAATTTCTAAAAGTCCGCCTTCCTGTGTTTCATTTGGTTTTACCACAAAAGTCAAAGGCTGGTCTCCAAAAGATTTTATTATATCCTGAAACATTTTTGCAGGAACTGCTATTTTACCTTGGCTTTCAGACTTTACTGCCAATGAAGTAAGCAGCGTAGTTTCGCCATCTGAAGCGGTAATTTTCAGTAAATCATTCTCAAGTTCAAAAAGAAAATTCTCTAATATAGGTCTTGATTGTGAGCTTGAAATCACCCCACTTACCGTATTCAAAGCTTTTTGTAATTCCCCACTTGCAACTATAAATTTCATAACAACTTAAATTAATTGAATAGACAAAGATAGTGATTTATAGACAAAAAATAAAATTCTAAAAAAA
>CALHQK010000093.1 GCA_938037185.1 uncultured Riemerella sp. | reverse complement strand
CCCTGATAGGGCGCTCATGGTCATAATAATAAGTTTTTTAATTACTAGCTGCTCGGGTTTTACTTGGGCAGTTTTTGTTTATGTAAATTAATGAAATTTGAGGCAAATAAGCTATCTTGAACCTTTGTTATAAGCATTTATCAGTTCTAATGCATTCATTGTACTATCTGGATTCATGAATTTTGGGCGGAGTTTTCTGTATTCTTTCAAAGTAAAATCAGCCTTATAATAAAGTGTAGAGTCAACCTGTTTAGATGGTGTATAACTTTCTGAATACGCATAAACAAAATAGCCATTTTTAGAAGAAAAAACTGGAATTTGGAAGAATTTTCTCGGGTATAGTTTTTTGTTTTTATTGGTTTCCTTTGCTGCTTCTACAAAAAAATCAACTGCATAGTCTGGATAGCCAAATAAATATCCATACCCACGGTAGCGGTCATATATTTTAGCATTTTCTATTGTAGAAACTACCAACTCGGGACTAGAACCATGAACTAAACCAAACTGCCCAAAAAAACTTTTTTTATCTTCTAAAACTTTATTCAGCAGACTTAGCCTAACAGCACTGACCTGTATGGACAACTTATCTTCTTTGGTTGCTTTATAAGGAATGGCCACAAATTTCACATCAGGAATATTGATTTTATTTAATGTAGTTTGTATTTGTTTTAAACTATCTAAATGCCGTAATTTTTCAGCAGGAACAGCTTCTTTTTTTCCACTAATACTATCAGTATTAACAACTGGAAGAGAAAGAATTCTTAAAGAACTCATGGGTTTAATATCAGCTAAAATAGTATATAAAGCTTCGTGGTCTAGACCATACTTTAATATTCTATTGATATATTTTTTTTCCTTATTTGTCAATGGTTCTTGTGCCGATTTTTGTGTTTTGCAAGAAAACATAAATGCACCTATCACTCCTGTGAGTATAAATAATTTGTTATATTTTTTCATAATTTTTAATTATACAATCCGATTGTAAAAGCGAAATAATGATTGTTCAATTTTTTTTCTCTTGCTCTATTAGCTAATATATTTTCATACGAAGTTTTAATGTATAATTGTGATTTAGTTTTCTTGAAAAGGTTAAAATTATATTGCACCTCAACCAAATTGGAAAGATAATTTGTCATATTATACAAATGATTAGGATAAGCTATTTTATCTGCTATAAAATTAGCAGAAAAACTCTTATTATTATATACATAACTTTGGTTTAGATTGATTCTATACGCCCCTGAATAACGCACAGCTAAACTCCCTTTATCCACCGAAAACCACCGTTTTACACCTATATGAGACAGCAAATTAGAAATCCAGTCCTTACTCTGTGTACTTGGATATCTGTCATACAAATCATAAATATCTATTCCCGCCTGAAAATTCCATCTAGTTTCTTTATATTTACTTTTAATAAATAAATTATAATTGATAGAAAACTGATTTATCTCTCGGCTGTGCTTTTTGGAAAAATAAATTACTTTATACTGCTGGGTAATGTTATCAAGGCGCTGAATAAATTCATAATCAGACACCCATCGATAGCGGCCATATAAATCAAAAAAATGGTTTATTTTTTCACTCTCTATACTATAGGCTAACCTTATATCATAATTATGATAAGTATATCTTCCCGCTTTAAATGGCGTAGAAACGCCATCGGTAACATCTTCTTTATGGTTTTTATAACTAAAAATCGCTCTTAATTTATGGTTATTTTTGATATTCAATCCATAACTAACTCCACCACCAAAAGTATTTCCTCTATACATCCTAGATAAACTGGTACTGATGATAGGACCATTATAAAGATACTCCCCTATACCTGTCATTTTGTAGATTTCCTGTGGATTTCTATGATTTTCTAAGGACATAGAGAAATCCTGCATATAGCGGTTGTAATATCCATTAAATCCTAACTTAAATTTTGAACCCAGATACAGCATGATACTTGGTGTGAGTTCTATGTTTATCGTTTTATCCAGTGGTCTAGGGTCTTTCTGCCTTGCTCCATTTAAAACTTCATATTTAATTCCTATACCTCCTCTCAAATATTCATTAATATACGGAGAGACTATTTTAGTCTGCAAAAAATAATGTTGTTTTCTCCAATCTACTTCGGTCACTGCATCTGTCACCTTGTAGGGATTATCTCTGTATGGATCAGCCATTTCTGTATATCGGCTGGCAATATCATCATGTTTAGAAAAAGAGAACAAACCATAAAATTTCCAGTTTTTTAGACTTACGAATCTCTCTGATTTTATATTAAATCCTTCTATTTCTTTTGGAGAATATGCATCTCTAAAATAATTTTCTTTTTTAAAATAAGAAATTTCAGAATTACCTATATTGACAGAATCCTTCCTATCTGAAAGGAAAATAGGATTGTCAAAAGAAAGCGTATTATGATGAGATACGGTTTCTATCCACAAGGAATCTGTATAAGCTTGAGCTTCAACAGTCAATGGAAAAAGTATAGGAATTAAATATGATAATTTTTTCATTTTTTTAGCAAAAATATTGTGAATTTACCAAGATTTTGGTGTGGGTGTATTATTTACCTCAAAATCATTAGTAGAATTATTGGTATCTTGCAGCACCCTGCGCCCATTGATGGTTTGTTTCACTTTTCTTCTCAAAGATGTTCCTGTATAGGCTCTTCCCACGGTGTTCATTCCTGCATCTACATTCACAGGAAGTCGTTTTTTATCAACAGTCGTTGTTGAGTTAGGTACAGCATCCAGTCCATCTATAATATCAGCCTTTGGAACTTTAGCATATTTGCTAGATGAAGTAGAATTAGGTTCCACAAAGGTTTCCAGCTGAGAAGGATTTTCACTTCGAAAAATTACCAATCCTGTTCCCATAACCCCTGGTGTATAATCAAACATTCTTCTCATAGACTCCGTAATATAGACTATATCCATATTAGGAACCTCAGGATTATCTGTATCTGGAGTTGTAGGATTGATGTAATAATAAACCTCAAAGTCCGCTATTCCTTTTCCTAAATTTACTGGAGATTTAGGGTTTCCGTTAGGATCTGTTTTATGGTTGATACCATCCGCTGCTATTACTATAGATTCTCCAGGTCTTACAGGATGTTCTCTGCCACTTCCAGGGATTTTAATAACTGTAGCCAAATATACATCTTCTAATCCCTGTGCTATGAAACCATTAGGTCCACTAGCAGGTGAATTGGATTTAGTTGTCCCTAACAATAGACCATCTGCATATAATGTCTCAGAAGAATTATTATAAATTTCTATAAACATATCATAAAAATAATGTGTCCCTCTCGCCCCTGAATAGTAATATTCTTTGATAACCCAGTTTCCAACAGGGCTTCCTCCCAACTGAATAGTCTGATTTCCATTAGAAGTTATCTGAAGCTGGCTCACACTTGCATGCAAATATGCTTCTTGGGCTATTCCTGCTAAAGCTTCTGATTCGGAAGCTGTAAGATTTTTAGTTACTGAAACTGAATAATTTCCAGGAGCAAGAATGAACTTAGCCAAACCTTCTCCATTAGTTGTTTGTCTTATTTCCTCATTAGTAGAAAGATTTTTCATCACTATTATCGCATTTTCTGCATTAGTAGTGCTATATGTGCTGGGATAAACAATCCTAAATTCATAGTTGTAGGTTGTAGAGCCGAAATTGTCACTCTCATTTCTACAAGAGTTAAAGATTAACACTGTAAACAAAGACAAGATAAATAAAAATTTATTTTTC
>CALHQK010000092.1 GCA_938037185.1 uncultured Riemerella sp. | reverse complement strand
TATGAGATGAACCTAAAAAAGGATAAAAAAGAAAGAATCACCCACCCTGATACCATAGCAGTAATGAAAAAAATATATGTAAAAGGCAGCTATGATAAGGATGAGGATCTGACAGATATTTCCTTTAAAACTGATAAACTGACTAATAAAGAATTGTCTCTTGTCTTCAATAAAAAAGATGGAGAAGAGTTTCCAGTTCTTGATTTGTTCTCCAAAAATGAATGGGACGGAAAAACCCTGAAAATAAACACTTCTGTATTAAATGATATGCTCATCAAAATAAATCAAGACAAAGAATGTGGCTTCGATTGGATGATATTTACTAAAGACTATCGGGTAACTTTCCATTTCAATTCGGAAATAAAGAAAATAGAAGGAAAACATGATTTGGTAAGAAAAGTAAATAACAACACGGTAGAAATAAAGTTTAATATGGATAATGTAAAGAAAAAAGGATTTAAATTCAAAAAAGATGATTCTTTTATAACAATTACTACGAAATAAAAACCAAGCTATATAGGTGCTTTTCATCAGGTTCAGCCTCAAAAACTGAATCTGATTTTTTTATTAACAATGTCTGTGGCTAATGAGGAAAAACTATCTTTATTCCATGTGGAAAACTTCCAAGAAAAAATATTTTGAAATCCGAAATAAAATTCTAATGAGAAAAATTTTCCCGCCAGTCAAGAATTATTTTCAAATAAAAACATTTGTTTTTTAATAGGCTTATTCACATTACACTTGGTCACATTGTCTTTATTTTAGACTTATTCACGAATGTTGATAAGCCTTTTTATAAATTTAAAATCAATGCTTTATGATGTGAATTATCTATGAATTTCAGCTAAAATATTTGTGCTAAACTTTCATAAAAAATTTATCCACTAAACCCAGCATTATAACAATATACATCATATATCTTTTTTAAATTAAATAGAAAAAATGAATATTGTAATAGTGTGGTGCTTGGGGAATTTTTTGTCGGCTAAAATTTTTATTGGACGAATTTATAATTTAACTTTGCAGAAAGTAATCAAATAAAAATATGTACTTATGAAAACGATTAAACAATTTGATTTTTCTGGTAAAAAAGCCTTGGTAAGAGTAGACTTCAATGTCCCTCAGGATGAAAACCTAAAGGTAACGGATAATACTAGAATCACGGCTGTGAAACCTACTATAGAAAAAATTCTTTCCGATGGCGGTTCGGTTATCCTGATGACGCATTTAGGGCGACCAAAAGGAGAGAAAAATGATAAATACTCACTAAAACACATTCTTCCTGAGATAGAAAAGATTTTGGGTAAATCGGTGAAGTTTGCTGATGACTGCATCGGTGAAGAGGCTGTAAAACTGGCTTCTGAGCTGAAAAGTGGAGAAATTCTCCTGTTAGAAAACCTTAGATTCTATAACGAGGAAGAAAAAGGAGACAAAGCATTTGCAGAAAAGTTAGCTAAATTAGGCGATGCGTATGTGAATGATGCCTTTGGTACAGCTCACAGAGCGCATGCTTCTACGGCTGTAATCGCTGAATTTTTCCCTCAGACTAAGTTTTTCGGGCTGCTTATGGCGAAAGAATTAGAAGCGATAGATAAAGTCCTTCACTCTGGCGAAAAGCCTATTACGGCGATACTTGGAGGTTCTAAAGTATCTACTAAAATCACTATTATAGAAAATATTCTGCCAGTGGTGGATAATCTGATTATCGGTGGTGGAATGGCTTTCACTTTTATCAAAGCGCAGGGTGGAAATGTAGGAAATTCTTTGGTGGAGGATGACAAGCTGAATTTGGCTTTAGAAATTTTAGAAAAGGCTAAAAATCAGAATGTTAAAGTTTATATTCCTGTGGATGTTATCGCAGCGAAAGAGTTTAACAATGATGCCGAAAGAAAAGAAGTGGCAGCAAATGAAATTCCAGACGGCTGGATGGGGCTGGATGTAGGAAGTAAGTCACAAAAAATAAATAACGATGTGATTATGAGTTCCAAAACTATTCTTTGGAATGGTCCTTTGGGAGTTTTTGAAATGTCTAATTTTGCTGAAGGAACTAAAGCTCTGGGAGACAGCATAGCAGAGGCTACTAAGGCTGGTGCGTTTTCTCTCGTAGGGGGAGGAGACAGCGTGGCATTCGTGAAGCAGTTTGGCTACGCAGATAAGGTTTCTTATGTATCCACAGGTGGTGGAGCGATGCTGGAAAGCCTTGAAGGACTGGAACTTCCAGGAGTATCAGCTATTAATAAATAATTGTAATTATAATAAAAAAGCGAACTATAAAATTTATAGTTCGCTTTTTTATGAAAATTAAATACTCATATCTTTTACCGATTTTATATTATTTTTTGAGGAAAGAATCATCACGATTTCGGCGATGTTGTTATTATTTTCCTCGGTGGTTGCATTGAAT
>CALHQK010000091.1 GCA_938037185.1 uncultured Riemerella sp. | reverse complement strand
ATTTTCCTATCGTTGGCAAGTCGTGGGATTTTGTTCTGTCCGCCCAGTTTCCCTTCTGCTTTGGCATATTCTTGAAAAGCATTTTTAGCCAAACAACTGATTTTCAACGATTGAAGAATATTCCCTGAAATCAAATCATCATAATAAACATTTCGCTCCCTCATCTCCAAATCCAGTGTTTTCCTAAATTCCTCCAAATCCTCTGGCTGTTTTTCAAATTCTATAAACCACTCGTGATAAGGAAATTCCTTGTTTTCAGGTGTTACCTGCGGTGCAAGGTGAAACTCAGTAATTTGCGCTGAGTGCTTTGCCACAGTGGCTTTCATGGCTTCTTCCACCTCAAAAGCAATCACATGTTCTCCAAAAGCAGAGGTAAAATGTTTCGTTCGCCCGCTCACCAAAACTCGGTGAGGATTTTTAGAAATAAAACGAACCACATCGCCGATGGAATATGCCCAAAGCCCAGAATTAGTACTGATAACCAAAGCATAATCTTTATTTAGCTCAATTTCTGATAAAGTCAATCTCCTTGCATTAGGTTTTCCAAACTCTTCTAATGGAACGAATTCATAGAAAATTCCATGATTGGTCAAAAGCAAAAGCCCTTCCTGCGTGTAGTCATCTTGAAAAGCGAAAAAGCCCTCACTCGCTGGAAAGGTCTGGATAATATCCACCTCGCCTCCCAAAAGATGCTCCATTTTTTCTCGGTAAGGTTCATAGTTTACTCCTCCTGTGATGATGAGCTGAAGATTTGGAAAAATTTCCTTTATTTTTTTGCCTTTTTTATCAATCAGTTTTTCAAAATACATAATGAGCCATGGCGGAATACCAGAAATCAAAGTCATGTTTTGATTTTCAGTTTCTTCCACGATTTTATCCACCTTGGTTTCCCAGTCTTCTATGCAGTTGGTTTCGTAGGAAGGCAGTCTGTTTTTCTGAAGGTAATTTGGGATGTGATGCGCCACAATTCCCGAAAGTCTGCCTGTTTTGATGCCATTGATTTCTTCCAATTCTGGAGAACCTTGCAGAAAAATCATTTTCCCTGCCACAAAATCTGCATTGTCTTTTTGGGCAATGTAGTGGAATATCGCCGATTGTGCGGCCGCTATTTGGTAAGGCATTCCCTCCTTTGAAATGGGAATGTACTTCGCGCCTGATGTCGTCCCAGATGTTTTAGCGAAATATTCTGGCTGGGAAGTCCATAGAATATCTTTTTCTTCGTTTTTTATGCGCTCTATATAGGGTTTTAAATCCTCATAATCACTGATGGGAACTTTCTCCTGATAATCTCTGATAGAATGGATTTCTCCAAAATGATGCTCTTTTCCGAAAAGCGTATTTTCGGCTGTTTTCAGTAAAGAAAACAAAAGTTTTTCTTGGTCAGCCGCTGCATTTTGTTTATAAATTTCAGCATTTTGGGTATGTTTTTTTGCCCATAAGAGGGCAATTTTTTTTTTTAGAAATCCTATCATTAGCTAATGGTTATTCAAAGAGAACATTGGTATCTTCCAGCACGGTAACTCCTCCATCTTCGCAGCGGATGGCTTGTCCAGGGAAATTTTGTATAAGGTGATAGTCGTGCGTGGCCATCAAAACGGCGCAATTTCTCTCCATGGAAATACTTCTGAGGAGGGTCATAATATCATTTGAGGTCTCTGGGTCTAAGTTTCCGGTAGGCTCATCGGCAAGGATAAGTTCTGGATGGTTCAGCAGGGCTCTTGCAATGGCCACACGCTGCTGCTCTCCTCCCGAAAGCTCGTGGGGCATTTTGTGTTTTTTGGTTTTCATTCCCACACTACTGAGGACTTCATTTATTCTGTCCTCCATTTGTTCCTTGTCCTTCCAGCCGGTGGCTTCTAAAACAAAGAGCAGGTTCTTTTCTACGGTTCTGTCAGTCAATAATTGGAAATCTTGGAAGATAATCCCCAACTTCCTTCTTAGATTTGGTATTTGCGAGGTCTTTAGCCTTGTTAAATCAAAACCTACAACTTCTCCTTCTCCTTCGCGGAGAGGAAGATGTCCGTAAAGAACTTTCAAAAGGCTGCTCTTTCCTGAGCCTGTTTTACCGATGAGGTAGTTAAATTTACCTTGTTTGATATTCAGGTTTACATGGGAAAGAACCGTGAAATTCTTCTGCACTATTTTAGCGTCTTTAAGGACTATAATATTTTCTCTGTTAGACTCTCTGTATGGCATATGCGTTTATTTTTAGTAGATTACGAAGGAAAAAAATCCCTTTCTTGGTGGTTAAAATTACAAAAATCTATTTTGCAGGGAACAAAAAATGGGTTAAACTTTTGTTAAAAAATTCTCAAACAAAGAAGAAACAATAACATTCCCATCAGGAGCTATTTTTTCCAGTTTTACTGTTTCTACACGGTTGATGGATGCTGGATCGTAGGGTTTCTGCACTCTCACATAGTTATCTGTAAAGCCGAACATCATCCCATTTTTCTCCTCATGTTCCCACAGCACGGGCAGTGTTTTTCCTATCTGGCTCTGGTAGAATGCCATTTTCTTCTTTTCGGAAAGTATCCGCAGCATTTTATTTCTTTTTTTTCGTTCGGAAATAGGCACCACGCCCTCCATTTTCACAGCTTCGGTATTGTCTCTTTCTGAATAGGTGAATACATGCAGGTAACTGATGGGCAGTTCCGACAAGAATTTATATGTCTCCAAGAACTTCTCCTCTGTCTCCCCTGGGAATCCTACAATAACATCCACGCCGATGCACGCATCTGGCAGCATCTCGCGGATTTTTTTCACTCGGTTGGTATATAAGGCTGTCAGGTAGCGGCGTTTCATCTTTTTTAGGATTTCGTCTGAGCCGGACTGCAATGGAATATGGAAATGCGGCACGAAATTCTGGCTTTCGGCTACTAATTCTATTGTTTCGTCTTTCAGAAGGTTGGGCTCTATGGAAGAAATCCTTATCCGCTCTATTCCTTCTACCTTGTTGAGCTCTTTTACTAAATCTAAGAAAGTATGTTCGTGTTTTTTGTTGCCAAATTCTCCCTTTCCATAGTCGCCAATGTTCACTCCAGTGAGGACAATCTCCTTGATGTTCTGTCCTGCAATCTCTTTGGCATTTTTCACGATGTTTTCTATCGTGTCTGAGCGTGATATGCCTCTTGCCATCGGTATGGTGCAGTAGGTACATTTGTAGTCACAGCCGTCCTGCACTTTGAGGAAGGCACGAGTTCTGTCGCCGATGGAATAAGACCCGATGAAGAAGTCTGCATCTTCTATTTCGCATGAATGCACCTGTGCCGAAGCTTCTGCTTTGCGTAAATCATCTAAGAAATTGAGCAGATTAAATTTTTCTTTGGCTCCCAAAACCAAATCCACCCCTTCTATGGCGGAAATTTCCTCCGGTTTCAGCTGGGCGTAGCAGCCTAAGACCACCACAAGGCCTTCGGGATTGGCTTTTACAGCTCTTTTTACATGGAATTTGCACTCTTTGTCGGCATTATCGGTTACCGAACAGGTGTTGATGACATAGACCTGCGCTGGACTGTCAAAATCTACCTTCTCATAGCCTGCGCCTATCAACTGGCGGGCAATGGTAGAGGTCTCTGCAAAGTTCAGTTTGCAGCCTAAAGTATGAAATGCGACGGTTTTTTGGGTTGATGTAATCATAAATTTCTAAAAAAGGCAAAATTAAAAATTATCTTCGGAATATAAAATTTTCGTTGAAACTCCGCTTGTTATTTTCTCTCTGCCGAGCATGAACACCGAAATAGAAAAACAACCTTAGAGGTCGTTTTTTTCATCTTTTTCTACATCAAAATAAATGTGGAAATGCTTTTTACAGCCTGCATTCAGCATAGAACTACAGCTTGGACAGGCGGTGGCAGCCATATACTCGCTGATGCTCATCTTGTACTGGCAGACACCACAGAGGATGGCCTTTGCGTCAAATTCGTGGGGTTTCCAGCGTTCCATAGGGTGGCTCTCGCAGGCCTCATGGCACTGGTAGCAAGGGTAAAAACGACCGCAACATCTGAACTGAATAGCAATGATATCCACTGGCGAATGGTAGTGCTGGCAGCGCGTTTGGTCATCTACCAAAAGTCCGTAAATGGTCTCCTGATGCATGGTTTAGTCAGCGGGGTGGAACTTTACGATTTTAAAATCAAAGCTCACGGGTCTAAGGCTCGCCAGATAATCTACCCTGAGGCTTCTCGGAGCAGCTGCGCTGGCGATGATTTCTCCCTCTTCAGTGAAAGTATATCCCTCTCTGGGAACTTTAATGGAAGCTATCATTTCTCCTTTGTGCATTCCTTCTACCCAGCCTTTTTCGTCGTCTAATTCTATTTCGGACAGCAGGTCAGTTATGCCCTGTTTAGTGTTGTATTCTATATATTCTTTCATTTTAGTTTAGCTTTTGAACAAGTTTTGTAAATTCTTCTTCGCAGTTTTTTTCTTCGTAAAGGATTTTATAAATATGCTGCACAATATGAGCATCTATCTTATTGTTTTTAATAATCTGATAGATTCCGTTAGTAGCGTAGTAACCCTCCGCCACCATGCTCATAGACTGGATAGCAGATTTCACAGTGTAGCCCTTCCCGATGTAGTTCCCAAACATTCTGTTTCTACTAAACAGCGAGTAAGCCGTAACAAGCAAATCCCCGATGTACGAACTTTCATTAACATCTCTTGGCTCTGGATATACCGCATCTAGAATTCTTTCCAGCTCCCGAACGGCATTAGAAATATATACCGCTTGGAAGTTGTCCCCATAGCCCAGTCCATTCGCCATTCCTGCGCCTATGGCATAGATATTTTTGAGAACTGCGCTGTACTCATTACCCAGAATATCATTACTTTGGTTAATTCTGATGTATCGTGAAGACAACAAGTCACTCAGCATCTGAGTAGTTTCCTTGCTGGCAGCTGCCACAGTAAGGAATGACAACCGCTCCATGGCAACTTCTTCCGCGTGGCACGGCCCTGCAAGAACTGCTTGGTTTCTATAGCCTATATTAAAAGTATCGCGGAGATAATTCGCTACAATATCATTATGCTTTGGAACAATTCCTTTAATCACCGAAGCAAATATCTTCCCTGAATAATCACAAGTCATCTTCTCTATGGTATCTGCCAAATAGATGGATGGCGTTGCTAGAATAATCACATCGCAGGCTGTCACCAGCTCATTGATATCCATTGTCAAAACCAATCGGTCTGGGTTAAATTTGACTGCGGTAAGATAGTGCGGATTGCTCCCTTGTGAAACCAGAGCCTCCCTTGTGCCGTCATCACGAAGCAGCCAATGAACTTTTTCGCAGTTTTCCATCAGCATTTTTACTACTGCAGTGGCGAAACTACCACTCCCGATAACCCCGACTTTTGGTAAATTTTTGTTCTCAGTCATATCGTTTTTCATTTAAACCACAAAGGTAAAGAAAAAAATCCTTCAATTTTGAAGGATTTTATTTTTGGATTTACATTTAAAATAACCATTTAGACCCGCCATAAGGATTCTATGAAAAAGATCAATAACAAGGTTGGATTATTCAGCAGGTCTAAATGGTCTTTATAACATTATAACAATTACTCTGCAGGTCTGAAAACCAACTTATTATCAAAGCAATCCACTGTCACTCTCTCGCCTTCTTTTACATTTCCAGCCAAAATCTCTTTTGAGAGTTTATTCAGAACTTCCTGCTGTACTACTCGTTTCAGCGGTCTAGCTCCAAATGCTGGGTCGTAGCCTTTTTTCAGAATGAAGTCTATCGCTTCCTGTGTTGCTGTCAAGATGATATTTCTGCTTTCCAGCATTTTGTTGATTCCTCTTAGTTGGAACTGAACGATTTTTCCGATTTCATTGTAGTTCAAAGGTTGAAACAGCACCGTTTCATCTATTCTGTTGAGGAACTCTGGTCGTAGAGTTTGTTTCAACAGGTCAAATACTTCTTCTTTGGTTTTTTCTACGATTTCAGTTAAATTACTTTCGTTAATTTTCTCAAAATTCTCCTGAATGATATGAGAACCAAGGTTAGAAGTCATGATGATGATGGTATTTTTAAAATTCACCACACGACCTTTGTTGTCGGTCAATCGCCCGTCATCCAGCACTTGAAGCAAGGTATTAAACACATCTGGGTGCGCTTTTTCCACCTCATCCAGAAGCACCACAGAATATGGTCTTCTTCTCACTGCTTCGGTCAGCTGTCCGCCCTCATCATAGCCCACATATCCCGGAGGCGCTCCTACCAATCTAGAAACAGAGTGTTTCTCCTGATATTCAGACATATCGATACGGGTCATATTATTTTCATCATCAAATAAGAACTCCGCCAAGGCTTTGGCTAACTCGGTTTTACCAACTCCCGTAGTTCCAAGGAAAAGGAAAGACCCGATAGGTTTTTTCTCATCATTCAGTCCTGCTCTGTTTCTTCGGATAGCATCAGCTACGGATTGTATCGCTTCCTCTTGCCCTACCACTCTTTTGTGGAGTTCATCTTCCAAATGAAGCAGTTTTTCTCTTTCGGACTGAAGTAGTTTAGTCACTGGAATTCCTGTCCATTTCGCCACCACTTCAGAGATGTTTTCTGCGGTAACTTCTTCTTTTACAAGCTCATTCTGCTGATTCTGCATCGCCAATTCCAGTTTTTGAAGCTCATCCTCCTTTTCGCGAAGTTTTCCATATTGTATTTCCGAAACTTTTGCATAATCGCCCATACGCTGAGCTCTTTCAGCTTCTAATTTCAGGCTTTCAATATCTTTTTTAATCTGAGTCAAATCCTCGGATTTCTGCTTTTCGCTGAGCCATTTTGCGTTGATTTGGTTTCGTTCCTCAGTGATTTTCGCAATATCTTCCTTCAGATGGTCTATTTTAGTCTGGTTGCCCTCTCTGGAAATCGCCGCCAGCTCTATCTCCATCTGCATAAGTTTTCTGTCTAAAACATCCAATTCCTCTGGTTTAGAATTGATTTCCATTCTTAATTTTGCAGAAGCTTCATCGATTAGGTCAATGGCTTTGTCTGGTAAAAATCTATCCGAAATATATCGCTGGGACATTTCTACCGCTGCTATGATGGCTTCATCTTTTATTCTAATTTTGTGGTGGAATTCATATTTGTCTTTGATTCCACGAAGAATAGAAATCGCTGATTCTGTGTCTGGCTCTTCCACCATTACTTTTTGGAAACGGCGTTCTAGAGCTTTATCTTTCTCAAAGTATTTTTGATATTCGTTAAGCGTTGTCGCACCGATGGAACGAAGCTCTCCTCTCGCCAATGCTGGTTTCAGGATATTCGCAGCATCCATCGCTCCCTCGCCGCCGCCTGCACCTACAAGGGTGTGAATTTCATCAATGAAAAGGATAATCTGTCCATCGGATTTTATCACTTCATTTACTACGGATTTTAGTCTTTCTTCGAACTCTCCTTTATATTTCGCACCCGCAATCAATGCTCCCATATCAAGTGAATAGAGCGTTTTGTCCATTAAATTTTCTGGAACATCTCCACTGATGATTCTATGGGCTATTCCCTCAGCGATGGCAGTCTTACCCACTCCTGGTTCACCGATGAGAATAGGGTTGTTCTTGGTTCTTCGCGAAAGAATCTGCAGCACTCTTCGGATCTCTTCATCTCGCCCGATTACAGGGTCTAATTTCCCTTCTGCTGCCAGTTCATTGAAGTTTTTCGCATATTTATTAAGCGATTGGTAAGTCTCTTCTGAACTCGCCGAAGTCGCCTTTGAACCTTTTCTAAGTTCTTTGATTCCTCCTTCCAAAAGGGATTTGGTCACGCCCATGTCTTTCAACATCTGCGAAACGGAAGAACTCACCTCTAATAATGCCAACCAAATATGCTCCAAAGTCACATACTCATCGCCCATTCTTTTAGCGATATTAGGCGCTTCCAAAAGAACTTTGCTGGCACTTTGAGAAAGGTAAATATTTCCGCCTTCCACTTTTGGGAGGCTTTCCAAAGATTCTCTGTTTCTTTGTCTTATCAAGTTAAGGTCGGCTTCTGCTTTTTTCATCAGAAAAGCCGAGATATTCTCATCCACTTGGAAAATTCCTTCCAATAGATGCTGAGGTTCTATACTCTGGTTGCCAAAATCCAAAGCAATCTGTTGTGCTTTTTGGATGGCTTCTTGTGATTTTACTGTATATTGATTTAGATTCATAATTCTTTATTTTAAAAGTTATCTGAAATTTAAATTGCAAAAACCATTCTATTACACAAAATAGGACAAAATTTCCGAAAATGATTTAAAAACGATGTCTTGAATAAGACAAAATTTCCTGATTTTATATTCTTTTCTCTTTTCTTTAATTATCGCTTCTTATACATTAAATAGTTACTGCCCCCCTCTGAACGGGTCGAAGGGTACTAAATAAGGGGGTAGAGGCAGCTAACTTAATGGGTATCCACCCCTTCTGAACGGGTCAAGGGGTACTAAATTAAGGGTCATCTACCACTTCCGAACGGGTTGAAGGGTACTAAGTTAGGGGTTAGGGGGTACTGACTTAATGGGTATCTACTACTTCCGAAGGGGTCAAAGGGGTTTGAATTATCCCTAATATTATCCCTCCTACCCGATTCATTATCTTATTTAATAAAAAAACAATATTTTTGCACTATAAAATTTGATTATGGAAAAAGTAAGAGTGCGTTTTGCTCCGAGTCCTACGGGGGCACTGCATTTAGGAGGTGTCAGAACGGCATTATATGATTATTTATTTGCCAAAAACCAAGGCGGCGAGTTTGTCCTAAGAATAGAAGATACAGATACCGCCCGTTTTGTGGAAGGGGCAGAAGACTACATCATGGAGGCTTTAGAATGGTGCGGCATCATCCCTGATGAAAGCCCTAAACACGGGGGGCCTTACGCTCCCTACCGCCAGTCTGAGCGAAGAGCCGTCTATGATAAATATACCCGAAAAATACTGGAAACAGACTATGCTTACATCGCATTCGATACTGCCGAAGAATTGGATAAAATCCGCAAAGAGTATGAAGCAAAAGGCGAAGTTTTCGCATACAATTACCAAACTCGAAACAGACTAAGAAACTCCCTATCTCTCCCTGCCGATGAGGTGCAGAGGCTTTTAGACGAGAAAACGCCCTATGTGGTAAGGTTCAAAATGCCGCTGGATAGAACACTTCACCTAGAAGACATTATCCGAGGAGAATTTTCTGTCAATACCAATACTTTGGATGATAAAGTTTTAGTTAAAAATGATGGAATGCCTACCTATCATTTTGCCAACATTATAGATGACCACGAGATGAAAATCTCCCATGTCATCCGCGGGGAAGAATGGCTGCCATCTATGGGGCTGCATGTCCTTCTCTACGAGGCTATGGGCTGGGAAGCACCACAGTTTGCCCACCTTTCCCTTATCCTAAAACCTGAAGGCAAAGGGAAACTCAGTAAGAGAGATGGAGCAAAATTTGGTTTTCCTGTGTTTCCGCTTAATTTTCATGACAAAGCCTCAGGCGAAACCTACAAAGGCTATCGCGAAGAGGGCTATTTTCCAGAAGCGTTTGTGAATTTCTTGGCACTGCTTGGCTGGTCACCTGCGGAGGACAGAGAAATACTCAGTTTAGAGGAAATGGCTCAGGAATTTGACCTTTACAAAGTGCATAAAGCAGGGGCAAGATTCAGTAAAGAAAAGGCTGAGTGGTTCAACCATCAGTATCTTCAAAAGAAAAGCAATGCCGAACTGGTAGCGCTTCTCAAACAAATAGAAGAAGTAAAAAAAGCCAACCTTTCCGAAGAAAAATTAGAAAAAATTGTTTCATTAATGAAAGAAAGAGCATCTTTCGTGAAAGATATTTACCATGATGGCAAATTCTTCTTTGAAACTCCCCTCTCCTACGATGAAAAAGCCGTAAAAAAAGCATGGAAAGAAGACACTTCGGATATTATCAGAAATCTTGCGGAGGCTTTGAAAGAGGCTGATTTTAAAGCAGAAACTCTAAAAGAGGCCATACATCATTTTGCCGAAAGCAAAGAACTTGGAATGGGACGGGTAATGATGCCGCTCCGACTTTGTTTAGTGGGGGAACTGAAAGGCCCTGATGTCCCTGATATTTTAGAAATTCTGGGTAAAGATGAAAGTCTGCACAGAATAGATGAAGCTCTGAAAAAGAATTTCTAAAATTGTTATCAATGAATATTTTACTAAATTTGTCCCAAAATTGAATAAGTTATCTATGGAATTTTTAGATTTTGAACAACCGATAAAAGAGTTGATGGAACAATATGAGAAATGCGCTATTGTAGGCGAAGAAAGTGGAGTGGATGTTTCAGCGACTTGCAAACAAATAGAAGAAAAAATCATCAAGACTAAGAAAAAAATCTATGGCAACCTTACGCCATGGCAGAGGGTGCAGCTTTCTCGCCACCCAGACAGACCTTATACACTAGACTATATCCACGGAATAGCGGATGAGGGCAGTGTTGTTGAGCTTCATGGCGATAGATGCTTCGCGGATGACCCAGCGATGATAGGAGCGATGATAAAAATAAATGGTCAAAGCGTGATGGTTATCGGAACACAAAAAGGAAGAACTACGAAGGAAAGACAATACAGAAGATTCGGGATGTCTAATCCTGATGGATACCGTAAAGCATTGAGGTTGATGAAGTTGGCGGAGAAATTTAATATGCCTATCGTGACTCTGATAGACACTCCTGGTGCTTATCCTGGTCTTGAGGCTGAGGAAAGAGGGCAAGGCGAGGCTATTGCAAGAAATATTTTTGAAATGAGCCTTCTGAAAGTTCCTGTAATCGCTATCGTTATTGGAGAGGGGGCTAGTGGAGGAGCTTTGGGAATAGGTGTAGGGAATAAGGTTTATATGATGGAAAACACTTGGTATTCAGTGATTTCGCCAGAGTCATGTTCTTCTATTCTTTGGAGAAGTTGGGAATATAAAGAAACTGCTGCCGATACGCTGAAACTTACAGCGCAAGATATGCTGAAAGAAAAGTTAATAGACGGCATTATTGCAGAGCCTCTTGGTGGAGCGCACTATGAACCAGCTGAAGCGTTTGCTAGTGTTAAAGATACTATTCTAAAAAGCATCAAGGCTTACAAAGGATTTACAGGAGAAGAACTGGCTGCCCAAAGACAAGAGAAATTTGTAGAAATGGGGCAATACAAAGGATAAAAACAAAAACAGAGCTAAGAATTTAGCTCTGTTTTTATTTTATTTTGAATTAAGTGTCATTTGGATACCGCTTTGTATGTGCTTTTCGGTATGAAACGGCGCATTGCAGATTAAAGAAGAGATTTTATAAGTTCCTTTATCTACAAGTATTCTTCCCGTAGAATTGGCCGGAATATTCAGCACATAGGCTTTTTTACCTTTAAGATTAACAGAAATATTGCACTTGGATTGATTTTTAATCGCAACAAGAACACTATTACTTTTGGAACTGTCATTCAGTAAATGATTGAGTATCTCGGCTGTCTCCTCATGCTTCTTTTTATCGTGTTTTTTACTATGCTTCGTTGTGTAATTTTGTGTTGTTTTAGAAGCAGAAGCGTGACTTTTACTAGTCTCATCAGTGCTATGATTTACTGCAACAAGCTGAGCCATTCTCTTTTTTAGCTCTGGTGTTTTTGGGTGATTAGGATTATTAACAATGAAATTTGCTAATACTTTTGTATCATTGGATTTTTCCACTTGCTCTATGGTATATTTTGACTGAGCAAAAATTTTAATCGCAGAAAAAACTAAAAGAAGTAAAATCGTTTTTTTCATCTTTATAAAAATTTGTATCTTTGCCAACTAATTATCTACAAAAATATAAAAAATATTATAATTATGTATACACCAGTAGCAGCAGATGTAGCTAAACTAAGAAACACAACAGGTGCAGGGATGATGGACTGCAAAAAAGCTTTGGTAGAAGCTGAAGGAGATTTTGAAAAAGCCATCGAAATCCTTAGAAAAAAAGGACAAAAAATCGCAGCAAATAGAGCAGATAGAGAATCTACTGAAGGTGCTGTAATCGCAAGAGTAAACGAGGATAACACACTAGGTGCTATCATCTCTCTAAACTGCGAAACGGACTTCGTTGCTAAAAACGATGCTTTCGTAGAATTGGCTTACGAATTAGCAGAACAAGCAATGAACTACGCTTCTAAAGAAGAGTTCTTGGCTTCTGATTTCCACGGAATTACAGTTGCTGAAAAACTAATCGAGCAAACAGGAGTTATCGGAGAGAAAATAGAAATCGGTGCATTTGAAAGAATCGAAGGACCTTTCTTGGCAGCTTATATCCACGCAGGAAACAAAATCGCAGCTATCACAGCATTGTCTGCTAAAGTAGACGGAGCAGCAGAAGTAGCGAGAAACATCAGTATGCAGGTAGCATCTATGAGCCCAGAAGTTCTTTCTTACAAAGATTTTTCTCCTGAGTTTATAGCAGCAGAAACAGATGCAAGAATTGCGGCAATCGAGAAAGATAACGAGGAGCTTGTAAGACTTGGAAAACCATTGAAAAATGTTCCTAAATATGTTTCTTATGCACAATTGACAGAGCAAGTTCTAAAACAAGCGGAAGAAGATGCAAAAGCTGAATTGAAAGCTGAAGGTAAGCCAGAACAAATCTGGGACAAAATCTTACCTGGTAAAGTTCAGAGATTCATCAGCGATAACACTTCTCTAGACCAAGAGAAAGCATTGCTTGACCAAAACTACATTAAAGATGGAGATATGAAGGTTTCTCAATATGTGAAATCTGTAAATCCAGACCTTGAAGTAGTAAGATTCATAAGAGTTTCTCTTTAATTAAAATTATAAATTTTACCCAATTCCTCTTAGCCGAAAAGCTGAGAGGAATTTTTATTTTATGAACATGTATTTTTATAAAACTTTGTGATAAATATCAGTATTTGAAATCATCGTTGTATAATTTTTATTATTAATTTTGCTAACAAATTGCACTTTTTTAACACTAAATAAAAGAAGATGAGTGAAATAAGCGAAATGATCAGAGATTACTGGACAGAACGCTCCAAAACATACAGCGATTCTACATTGCAGGAGCTTTATGGAGATAATGCCCAAAACTGGGAAAATATTCTCTATGGAGATATTGATAAGAACCAGAATTTGAAGATATTAGACATCGGAACAGGGCCTGGGATGTTCGCGGTGCTGCTGGGAAGAAATCCGAATTTTGAAGTGTCTGCAGTAGATTCCAGCAAAGGGATGATAGAACAAGCAACACAGAATGCGAAGAAATTCGGAGCGAAGGTGAATTTCCAGTTGTTGGATGCGCAACAACTGCCTTTTGAGGATGATACATTTGATGTGATTGTCACTAGAAATGTGACTTGGAATCTTCCTCACCCAAAAGATGCTTACAAAGAATGGAAAAGAGTACTGAAAAAAGGAGGAAAAATGATAAATTTTGATTCCAACTGGTATTCTTATCTTTTTGATGAAAATCTACATAAATACCATGAAGAACACCCAGACAAGAATCTCCAAGAAGTCCTGCCAGATGGAATGGAAGCGCGAATGGAGAACATCGCAAAAACGCTTCCGCTTTCCAAGGAGAGAAGACCTGCCTGGGATGTTAATTGTCTTTTGGATTTAGGGTTTTCTAAAATGGCTTTTGATTATAATATCAATGATGAGGTCTATGACAAGGAACATCAGGAAATCAATGCTTACGCACCGATGTTTAGAATTATAGCAGTTAAATAATTAAACTTATAAAATATGAATAAAATCTGGTATTCAATAGCATTGGGGCTACTCGCTGTCTCTTGCTCGGGGAAGAAAGAATCAGGGAGTAATAAGACGCAAACTAACGCTCCGAAAATGGAAAAAGTAGAATATATCTATCACGATGGGACTAGGGATTTGAAAGTAACCATCACTACACCGCCACAGCGTGCGGCTCTTTTTACGCCGCATATGACAGAGATGCTTTTGGCTTTAGGTCTGGGAGACAGAATAGTGGTGGGAACTACGGAAGGCCCTGTTTCTAAGCAGTTTGAAAAGGAATATGAGAAAGTTCCGGATGAATATAAATTCATAGGACATAGTTTTAAAATGACCAAAGAGGCTTTCCTTCTCAGAGAGCCAGATTTTGTGTCTAGTGATGGAGACCTTAGTTCAGAATCTACGGGTTCGCCAGAGGAGCTTTTGGCTCAGGGAATAGCTCCATTTACACCAAAAACTATCCAGAATCCAAACGCTACGATAGAAACTGTATATGAGGATTTCTATATGCTGGGAAAAATCTTTAATGTAAATGAAAAGGCGAAGGAAGTAGTAGAAGGAATGAAATCCAAACTTGCCGAGGCTAAAAAAACATTCGTAGTTAAACCTGAAAACGAAAAGAAAAAAGTGATGATACTTTCTTCTATTAACAATGGGATTTGGGTTTTCTCTTCTTTGGCGGCGGATTTGGTTCGTCAGGCAGGAGGTATCAATATTTATGAAGATGCTGGGACGGCTTATGAATTCGTATCTTTTGAGAGTGTGGTGCATAGAAATCCAGATGTGATTTTCATCACGGATAC
>CALHQK010000090.1 GCA_938037185.1 uncultured Riemerella sp. | reverse complement strand
TTCGTTCTTTGGCCTCTTAAAGGTAATCCCAGTCTATGACGAATCCCTCTTTGGCATCCAATATCCATCAATCTCTTGATATTCAATTGAACTTCAGATCTCAACTCTCCTTCTACTTTTACATTTTCAGAGATGTAGTTTCTGATCGCTGCCAATTCGTCGTCATTCCATTCGTTGACTTTCTTATCTTCGCTGATTCCAGCGTTCTTCAAAATTTCAGACGCAGTGCTTTTACCTATTCCATAAATGTAAGTAAGCCCTATCACGCCTCTTTTGTTTTTTGGTAAATCTATACCTGCAATTCTCGCCATAATTTAATTGTGCTATTGATTAGCCTTGTCTTTGTTTAAATTTAGGGTTCTTTTTGTTAATAATGTACAATCTGCCTTTTCTTCTTACGATTTTGCAGTCTGCACTTCTTTTCTTAATTGATGCTCTAACTTTCATCTTATATTCTTAATTTTATTCTACTAATATACTTTTAGTATCTAAAAGTAATTCTTCCCTTAGTCAAATCATAAGGAGAAAGCTCCAATTTAACCTTATCACCAGGTAAAAGTTTGATATAATGCATTCTCATCTTTCCTGATATATGAGCAATCAAAACATGCCCATTCTCAAGTTCTACACGAAACATAGCATTGGATAGTGCTTCCACTATCACGCCGTCTTGTTCTATATGCTTCTGTTTTGCCATTTTATTCTTACAAATTTGATGTTCTTGATAGTTTTGACTGCATCAATCCATCATAATGATGATTCAAAAGATAAGTGTTGATTTGTTGAACTGTGTCAAGAATCACTCCGACCATAATCAACAATGATGTTCCACCAAAAAACAGAGCAAATCTATCCGTTTGAACAAATGCTCCATGCACTATTGCAGGAAGGACTGCAAAGATAGCTAAAAATATTGAACCGGGCAAAGTAATTTTTGATAAAATTTCATCTATATACTCTTCCGTATCTTTACCTGGCTTTACTCTTGGTATCAGTCCACCGTTTCTCTTCAAATCATCAGCCATTTGATTCACTGGAATAGAAATAGCCGTGTAAAAGAATGAGAAAATAACAATAAGTAGGGCAAATAAGATATTATACTGCCAACTAAATACATTTTTGAATCCAGCCAAGAATGTATTGGTCTCATCTATATTAGTCAGTAATCCAGGAACAAACATAAGAGCCTGAGCAAAGATAATAGGCATTACTCCTGCCGCATTCACTTTCAAAGGAATCCATTGTCTTGCTCCTTGCATTAAGTTTCTATTCACTCCACCTCTTGCCTGTGCTCTGCTTACATACTGAATAGGTATTTTTCTTACAGCAACAGATAATACTATTGCTAAAAGAACTACCAATAACCAGAACAACACTTCTACTAAAATTATAATAGAGCCTAAACCTCCTTTACTTGTCTGGCGAGTGACTTCATCCACAAACGCCATTGGTAAATCGGCCAAGATACCCACCATAATTAAAATAGAAATCCCATTACCAATTCCTCTATCCGTTATTTTTTCTCCTAACCACATAGAGAATAATGAACCTGTTACTAAGATCACTATACTTGGCAGCCAGAACATAACCGAATTAGGTTCTACATAATATGCACTTCTAAACTGTGTATATGGTAAAAACTCATTGGTAATAGTACCTAGATAAAACGGAGCCTGAACAAGACACACTCCTATTGTAAGCCATCTTGTTATTTGGTTTAGAGTATTTCTTCCACTTTCTCCATCTTTTTGTAGTTTTTGAAAATATGGAACAAGCATTCCCATTAACTGAACTATAATAGATGCAGAAATATATGGCATAATACCTAAAGCTAATATAGAAGCCCTACCAAAAGCACCTCCTGTAAAAGATGATAACAAACTCAAAAAACCTGTTCCTTGTTTGCTGCCTCCTTGATTTTGGTAATGCTGCAAAAGATTCCCTACCTCGTCCAAATTAATGGCAGGCAGGGAAATATATGATGCGAATCTATACACCAATACAAGAGAAATAGTAAATAATATTTTTTCTCTTAATTCATCAAGACTCCAAATGTTTTTGAGTGTTTGTATAAATCCTTTCTTCATTATTTTTTTTATAGAGTGATTGCTTTACCTCCTACTTTGTTTATTGCTTCCTCAGCAGATTTAGTAAATTTATTTGCAGAAATAGAAACTCCTGATTTTAGTTCCCCTCTACCCATAATTTTTACTAATTCATTTTTAGAAGACAATCCGTTTTCAACCAAAACTTCTTTAGTAATTTCAGTTAAATTTTTAGCATCAATTAATGATTGAATAGTATCCAAGTTTATTGCTCTATACTCTTTTCTATTCACATTATTGAAACCAAACTTTGGAAGTCTTCTTTGTAAAGGCATTTGTCCTCCTTCAAAACCTATTTTGGTAGAGTTACCAGATCTTGATTTAGCACCTTTGTGACCTCTTGTGGAAGTTCCTCCTTTACCACTACCTTGTCCTCTACCTAATCTTTTAGAGTTATGAGTAGCTCCTGATGCTGGTTTAATATTACTTAAATTCATAATTGTCTTAAATTTAAAATTCAAATCAAAAGATTTAATGCCAATCTCTCAGCATTAAACCTTTTAAGATTATTTTTATTTTTGAACTTCTACTAAATGTTTTACTGCTGCTACCATTCCTAAAATTGATGGTGTAGCTTCGTGCTCTACTACTTGGTTCAATTTTCTAAGACCTAATGCCTCAAGTGTTAATTTTTGAGTTTTAGTTCTACCAATAGCACTTCTTACTTGTTTTACTTTAATTGTTGCCATTTTTCTTTAAAAAATTAACCGTTGAACACTTTATTTAGAGAAATCCCTCTCATTCTTGCGATTTCCTCTGGTCTTCTGATATCTAACAACGCCTTGAATGTAGCTTTTACCACATTGTGAGGGTTAGAAGAACCTTTAGATTTTGACAATACATCATGCACTCCCGCAGATTCTAGAACGGCTCTTACCGCACCTCCTGCGATAAGTCCTGTACCGTGAGATGCAGGTCTTAGGAAGATATCAGCTCCTCCGTATCTTGCAGATGTTTGATGAGGAATTGTATGATTGATTACAGGTACTCTCACTAAGTTTTTCTTAGCTTCTTCTACTGCTTTAGAAATTGCAGATGCAACTTCTTTAGATTTACCAAGACCATGACCAATCACACCATCTTCGTTTCCTACTACAACGATAGCAGAAAATCCGAAAGCACGACCTCCTTTGGTTACCTTGGTTACTCTGTTCACAGCAACTAGACGATCTACTAATTCTAATCCTCCAGGTTTTACTCTTTCTATATTATCTATTCCTAACATATTTCGATACTTTTAAAATTAGAATTGAAGACCTCCTTCTCTAGCACCATCAGCAAGAGCTTTTATTCTTCCATGATATACGAAACCATTTCTATCAAAAACTACTTTTTCATAGCCTGCTGCTTTTGCTTTTTCAGCAATTCTTTTACCTACAGCTGCTGCTACTTCAGTTTTTGTCCCTTTAGCGTTTACTTCTTTCTCTCTAGAAGAAGCGAATACTAAAGTTTTACCTTCTTTGTCATCGATCAACTGAGCATAAATTTCTTTATTACTCTTATATACAGATAATCTTGGTGATGCCTGAGTACCGGAGATTTTCCCTCTTACTCTTCTCTTTATTCTGTTTCTTTTTTCTACTTTTGTTAATGCCATTTCCTTAAATTTTAAGCAGATTTACCAGCTTTTCTTCTAACATTTTCTCCTACAAATCTCACACCTTTTCCTTTGTAAGGTTCAGGTTTTCTAAATGATCTGATTTTTGCAACCACCATTCCCAATAATTGTTTATCATGAGATGATAAAGTGATGATTGGGTTCTTACCTTTTTCAGTCTCAGTATTTAATGTAATTTCTTTTGGAAGTTCCATTAAAATACCATGAGAGAAACCTAGAGCCAACTCCAGTTTTTGTCCTGAGTGAGACGCTCTATAACCTACACCTACTAATTCTAACTGTTTTGTAAACCCTTCTGAAACACCAACTACCATATTGTTGATTAGTGCTCTATAAAGACCATGAAGAGATCTATGTTCTTTAGAATCAGATGGTCTGTTTACTGTTAGTTCAGCACCTTCTTGTGCTATCGTAATCCCCTTAGTGATTTCTTGAGAAAGTTCACCTTTTGGTCCTTTCACAGTTACTACATTATTAGAAAATGATACTGTAACTCCTGCTGGGATTGTTATAATTGATTTACCAATTCTTGACATTATTCCTATTTATAAATTAATATACATAGCAGATTACTTCACCTCCTACTTTCTCTTGTCTTGCTTTTTTATCAGTCATTACTCCTTTAGAAGTAGAGATGATAGCTATTCCCAAACCGTTCAATACTCTTGGAAGTTCATCTGAACCAGCGTATTTTCTCAAACCAGGTCTAGAAGCTCTCTGAATAGACTTGATAGCTGGTTTGTTAGTTTGTTTGTCATACTTCAAAGCGATTTTGATAGTCCCTTGAACAGCATTATCTTCAAACTTATAGTTCAAGATGTACCCTTGATCAAATAGGATTTTCGTAATCTCCTTTTTAATTTTCGATGCAGGAATTTCCACCACTTTGTGGCCTGCGCTTTGTGCGTTCCTTACTCTAGTTAGGAAATCTGAAATTGGATCTGTTACCATTTTTCTTTTTTTAATTATTGGTTAATGATAATTAGTTTTGCAATTTTTACAACTTAATTATCTCGATTTGTTAAAAATTGTTACCAACTTGCTTTTTTAACACCAGGGATAAGTCCTTGGTTTGCCATTTCTCTGAAAGTAACTCTCGAAATTCCGAAAATTCTCATATACCCTCTTGGTCTTCCTGTAAGTTTGCATCTGTTGTGCAATCTAACTGGAGAAGCATTTTTAGGCAATTTTTGTAGAGCTTCGTAATCTCCCGCTTCTTTCAAAGCTTTTCTTTTAGCGGCATATTTAGCAACTAGTGCTTCTCTTTTGCGCTCACGCGCTTTCATTGATTCCTTTGCCATGATTAGTTCTTTTTAAACGGTAATCCGAAATGAGTTAATAAAACTTTAGCTTCTTTATCTGTTTTAGCAGATGTCACAAAAGTAATATCCATACCTTGGATTTTTTTCACTTTATCAATCACGATCTCCGGGAAGATAATCTGCTCGGTAATACCCAAGTTGTAGTTACCTCTTCCATCAAAACCATCAGCTTTGATTCCGCTGAAATCTCTGATTCTTGGTAGTGCAGAAGATGTTAGTCTATCTAAAAACTCATACATTCTGTCTGCTCTTAGTGTTACTTTTGCTCCAATTGGAACACCTCTTCTCAATTTGAATGAAGCTTCATCTTTTTTAGAGATTGTTCCTACTGCTTTTTGTCCAGTAATTGCTGTAAGTTCTTCTACCGCATAATCTACAATCTTCTTATCTTGTACTGCATCTCCCAAACCTTGAGAAAGTACGATTTTCTCTAATCTTGGTACTTGCATTACAGACTTATACCCAAATTCTTCCATCATTGCTGGAACAATTTTTTCTTTATATAATTTTTTGGGTCTAGCTATGTATTCCATCTTTTAGTCTTTTATAAAATTTCACCAGATTTTTTTGCAAATCTTACTTTTTTATCTCCTTCCATTCTGTATCCAACTTTTGTAGCTTTTCCTGTTTTAGGATCTACTAATGCTAAGTTAGAAATATGGATTGAAGCTTCCTTTTCTACAATTCCTCCTTGTGGATTAGACGCAGATGGCTTTACATGCTTCTTTACGATATTAAGACCTGCAACTACAGCTCTATTTTTATCTTTAATTACAGCAATAACTTCACCCGTTTTACCTTTAATGTTTTTATTACCTGTAGTAACAATTACATTATCTCCTTTTTTGATTTTTAACTTTGTCATCTTTCTAGAATTTATAAAACTTCAGGGGCTAATGAAATTACTTTCATATATTCTTTATCTCTCAACTCTCTAGCAACAGGTCCGAAAACACGAGTTCCTCTCATTTCTCCCGCTGCATTGAGCAAAACACAAGCATTGTCATCAAAACTGATGTATGAACCATCTTTTCTGCGAACAGCTTTTTTAGTTCTTACTACAACAGCTTTAGACACTTGTCCTTTCTTTGCATTTCCTGATGGAGTAGCATCTTTAATAGTAACTACGATTTTATCACCAACAGAAGCATATCTTCTTCTAGTACCACCTAGAACTCTGATTACTAGCACTTCTTTAGCACCAGTGTTATCAGCAACTTTTAATCTTGATTCAGTTTGTAACATTACTTAGCTCTTTCTATAATTCTTACTAATCTCCATCTCTTATTCTTACTCAAAGGTCTAGTTTCTTGGATTAAAACTGTATCACCTTCGTTACATTCGTTGTTCTCATCATGTGCAGTATATTTTTTCGTTTTTAATACGAATTTACCGTACATAGGATGTTTCATTCTCATAGTTTCACTAACAACAATGGTTTTTTCCATTTTATTGCTCGAAACTATTCCTATTCTTTCTTTTCTTAAATTTCTTTCCATGCTTAAAATGAAAATTATTGTTTGTTAGTTAACTCGGTTTCAAGTCTTGCGATTGTTCTTCTTAAATCTCTGATTTGAATAGGATTTTCTACTGGGCTAATTTTGTGAGCCAATCTTGTTTTGCTGTAAGTAGCTCTCAACTCTACTAATTTCGCCTTGATATCCTCTACGCTTAAGTTCTTAATTTCAGCTTGTTTCATAATTTCGAGATTTATTGTGGTTGAACAAAATCATTAGCTACTATGAACTTCGTAACTACTGGAAGTTTTTGTGCAGCAAGTCTTAACGCCTCTTTTGCTACTTCGTAAGGTACTCCTCCGATTTCAAACATTACTCTTCCTGGTTTTACTACAGCTACCCAATATTCTACAGCACCTTTACCTTTACCCATCCTTACTTCAGCTGGTTTTTTAGTAATTGGCTTATCTGGGAATATTTTAATCCATAGTTGTCCCTCTCTCTTCATATATCTTGTAGCAGCGATACGAGCCGCCTCAATCTGTCTTGCAGTGATCCAAGCACCTTCCATGGCTTTAATTCCGAATGTTCCGTAAGCTAACTGAGCTCCTCTGTTAGCATTACCTTTCATTTTCATTTTATGAACACGACGGAACTTGGTTCTTTTTGGTTGTAACATAATTTTAGAATTTTAGATCTTAGATTTTAAATTTTAGATTTTAAAAGGTAACGGCATTTAAAATTTTCAATTTCAAACCTAAAATTTCATTAATTATTTTCTTTCTCTTTTTTTACCTCCTCCTGATGCAGGCCCTTTCTTTTGTGGTTGTCCTACAAGTGGAGAAAGCTCTCTCTTACCATATACTTCACCCTTCATAATCCACACTTTAACACCCAATCTACCATAAGTAGTGTGTGCTTCTGCGATATGATAATCTATATCTGCTCTGAATGTAGATAGAGGAATTCTTCCTTCTTTGAAAGATTCTGATCTCGCCATTTCAGCTCCATTCAATCTTCCAGAAATCTGAACTTTTATTCCCTCTGCTCCCATTCTCATAGAACCAGCGATAGCCATTTTAACAGCTCTTCTGTAAGAAATTCTGTTTTCAATTTGCTTAGCAATGCTATCTGCAACCAATACAGCGTCTAATTCTGGTCTCTTAATTTCAAAGATGTTAATTTGAATATCCTTATCAGTGATTTTCTTTAACTCTTCTTTTAATTTATCAACCTCTTGACCACCTTTACCAATGATTAAACCTGGTCTTGCTGTAGTGATTGTAACTGTAACTAACTTTAATGTTCTTTCTATAAAGATTCTAGAGATTCCACCTTTAGATAATCTAGCCTCAAGGTATCTTCTGATCTTATAGTCTTCTGCGATTCTATCTCCATAATCGTTTCCTCCAAACCAGTTAGAATCCCAACCTCTAATGATTCCTAATCTATTACCAATTGGATTTGTCTTCTGTCCCATACCTTGATTATTGATTTTCTGATTTATTACCTAAAATTAAAGTCACATGGTTAGATCTTTTTCTAATTCTGTAACCTCTACCTTGTGGTGCTGGTCTCAATCTTT
Organism: uncultured Riemerella sp.; assembly: GCA_938037185.1. Taxonomy (GTDB): domain Bacteria; phylum Bacteroidota; class Bacteroidia; order Flavobacteriales; family Weeksellaceae; genus JABCPE02. The sequence goes on along the minus strand of CALHQK010000090.1, from coordinate 6,450 downwards.
TTAATTGTCTAGCACTATCCACATAAATCTCTTTTACAAAAAGATTTGCTGCTTCTACATCAGCGTTAGGGTTTTTCACCTGCCAGTTAGCAATTGCTGATAACAACAATTTTTCTAACTTATTAGAAGCCTCTTTTTTAGAGTATTTTAGGATATATAATGCTTTATCTACATTTTCTCCACGGATGATATCAGCAACTAATCTCATTTTTCTTGGAGAAGAAGGACAATCATTTAGACATGCTTTTACCACATCTCTATTCGCCGCTTTTCTAGCTAATGCACTGTTTTGTTTTCTTATTCCCATGACTATTATCTGCTACCTTTATTTTTATTACCCGCGTGACCTCTGAAAGATCTTGTCGGAGAAAATTCGCCTAACTTATGACCTACCATATTTTCAGTGATATATACAGGGATAAAAGATTTCCCGTTATGCACTGCTATAGTTTGTCCTACCATGTCTGGAGAAATCATAGATGCTCTAGACCATGTTTTAATTACTGTCTTTTTACCAGACTCTATATTTGCTTGAACCTTTTTCTCTAATGAATGGTGAATAAAAGGTCCTTTCTTAAGTGATCTTGCCATAATTATTTTCTTTTAGATACGATGTAACGGTTAGACACTTTGTTTTTCTTTCTAGTCTTGTAACCTTTAGCTGGTTTACCGTTTCTAGATCTTGGGTGACCACCAGATGATCTACCTTCACCACCACCCATTGGGTGATCTACTGGGTTCATAACTACCGCTCTAGTTCTTGGTCTTCTACCCAACCATCTGCTTCTACCTGCTTTACCAGAAACAGTAAGCTGATGATCTGAGTTTGATACTGAACCTATCATTGCTATACATTCTACCAAGATCATTCTTGATTCTCCTGAAGGCAATTTAACGATAGCGTATTTTCCATCTCTTGAAGTCAACTGTGCTGAAGAACCTGCACTTCTCGCAAGAATTGCTCCTTGTCCTGGTTTCATTTCTATACAAGAAATTACTGAACCCAAAGGAATGTTCTTCAATTTCATAGCATTTCCTATTTCAGGAGCTACATTTTCCCCAGAAACTACTTTTTGTCCTACTTTGATACCAGCTGGAGCTACAATATATCTCTTCTCTCCATCTGCATACTCTAGTAATGCGATAAAAGCTGTTCTGTTTGGATCATACTCTACAGTTTTTACAGTAGCATCAACATTAAATTTGTTTCTTTTAAAGTCAATGATTCTGTACTTCTTTTTGTGTCCACCTCCGGTGTAACGCATGGTCATTTTACCTGTGTTGTTACGCCCACCTGATTTCTTAATACCAAAAGTCAAAGATTTCTCTGGCTTGTTGGTAGTAATTTCATCAAAATTGTTTACAATTCTGAATCTCTGTCCCGGGGTGATAGGTTTTAATTTTCTAACAGACATTACTATTATTTATAATTAATTATTAATTTGCAAAAACATCGATAACTTCACCTGCTTGAAGTTCTATAACTGCTTTCTTCAATTTGTTAGTTTTACCAACTTGAAGACCTTTTTTAGTGTATTTCATAGAAACTTTAGGAGCATAAACCATAGTCCTAACATTTGCTACCTTTACACCATAAGCTTCTTCTACAGCATTTTTAATTTGGATTTTATTCGCTTTAGTATCTACTAAAAAAGAATACTGTCCTCTCAAATCTGTAAGATAAGTCGCTTTTTCCGAAATGATTGGTTTAATAATGATTGACATGATTTATTTTCTTAAATTTTCTTGAAACTTCTCTACTGCACCTTCGAAGAATACTACCTCGCCAGCGTTGATTAAATCATAAGAAGAAATTTCGTTATAATTCATCACTTTTGCTTTTGGTAAGTTTCTTGAAGATAAAAATACATTCTTGTTCGCTTCAGCAAGAATAAATAATGACTTCTTACCTTCCAAACCTAAAGCATTCACTACATTAACGAAATCTTTTGTTTTAGGAGCAGAGAAATTCAACTCTTCTAAAACTTTGATAGAATCTTCTCTCATTTTTTGAGAAAGAACAGATTTTTTTGCTAATCTTTTTAATGCTTTATTTAATTTAAATCTATAATCTCTTGGCTTAGGTCCGAAAACTCTACCTCCTCCTTTGAATACAGGCGATTTGATATCACCGTATCTCGCAGAACCAGAACCTTTCTGTTTCTTTAATTTTTTAGTAGAAGCAGTGATTTCACTTCTTTCTTTAGACTTATGCGTACCTTGTCTTTGAGCCGCAAGATATTGTTTCACTTCTAAGTAAACCGCGTGCTGGTTAGGCTCGATACCAAAGATAGCATCGTCTAACTGTACCTTTCTTCCGGTTTCTTTTCCTGATGTATTTAATACTACTAATTCCATTTTCTGATAATTACATAAGAATTTTTAGCTCCCGGAACAGCACCTTTTACTATTAAAAGATTTTGTTCTTTATCTACTTTTAACACTTGAAGGTTTTGAACAGTAACCTGCTCACCTCCCATTCTACCAGCCATTCTCAAGCCTTTGAAAACTCTTGATGGATCTGAACCCGCACCGATAGAACCCGGAGCTCTCAATCTATTGTGCTGTCCATGAGTCTGCTGCATTACACCACCAAAACCATGTCTTTTAACAACACCTTGGAAACCTTTACCTTTTGAAGTTCCTGTAACATCTACATACTCTCCTTCTACGAAGATATCTACATTCACTTCATCTCCTAATTTCACATCTTCGAATCCATTGTGGAATTCTACGATTTTCGCTTTAGGAGCAGAGCCAGCCTTTTTAAAATGACCAGCTAATGCCTTTCCGACATTCTTTTCACTCTTGTCATCGAAACCTAATTGAACAGCTGAATAACCATCAGCTTCTTCGGTTCTGACCTGTAAAACCGAGCACGGACCAGCCTGAATAACTGTACAAGGAATGTTTTTTCCTTCTTCGTTAAACAAAGAGGTCATACCGATTTTCTTACCAATAATACCTGACATTGTATAATTAAAAATTTATTTAAATTATTTTTCTTTACACTCATACTCAGCGGCTTACATAGATTTTATTTGCAAACAAACACAATCTACCCACCAAACAAGTGTGCAAATTTAAGGTTTTTTTTTGAATCTACAAATTGTAAGTCGTTTTTTTTCTGTATTTTATTATTTTTTTCTAAATTTATTTTCATGAAACCACTCTCTATATTTTTATATAAAAGTGTTTGTACTTTGCACACTACATGAGATAGGATTTTTTCGGTAAATAATCTTACCTTTGCACAAATAGAGAAACGATTTCGGAGCCATTCCGAAATCGCTTCTTGTCATTTAATTTATACTAAAAAATGAGCTTACAAACGATAGACAAGTCACTATTAACCAAACTTCTAAACCAAAATTTCGGAGAAGAGATTTTTCAAAATTGGGAAAAAACCGAGCATCTTTCTGTGAAAGGAGCAGTAGGTTCTGTTGTGAGCATTCTCGCTGCCGAGGCTTTCCTGAGCCAGCAAAAAACCATTCTTTTGATTACCGATGACAAGGAAGATTCCCACTACACGACCACCGAAATGGAGGAACTTGTCGGCAAAGAAAATGTCCTGCACCTGCCCAACTCCTACACAGAGCCTTATCAGGAGGAGCGGACTAAAAACGCCAATTTGGTTTTGAGAACGGAAGTGATTAACCAGCTGAATCTCAACAATAAACAAAAAATAATCGTAGCTCATATCTCTGCTCTGAATGAAAAAGTTCTGAAAAAAGAGGATTTCAAAATGATTTCTCACCGCATCAAAACGGGCGAAAAACTTGATTTTGATTTTATGGAAGAACTGCTCAATCAGTTTCATTTTAATTTGACAGATTTTGTCTCCGAACCTGGTGAATTTGCGGTTCGAGGCGGAATTGTAGATGTTTTTTCTTATTCAAATGAAAAACCTTTCCGAATCACATTTTTCGGGAATGAAATAGAAAGCATCAAAACTTTTGACATAGAAACCCAGCTTTCCGTGGAGAAAGTAGATGAGTTTCAATTGGTTTCTAATATCAATCTTTCTACACAAGGCGAGAAAGTTCCGTTTTTTGATTTGCTGCCTTCGGACAGCCTGATTATCATCAAAAACGCTTATTCTTGTTCGGATAAAATTAAAACTTTTTACCAAAAGGCTCAAAATCAATTTGATAAACTGAGTAAAACCATCAAACACCGAGAGCCTCACGAGCTGTTTCTTTCCAGCGAAGAGTTTTCAAGATGTTTTCAAAAATTTAGAACCATTGATTTTTCAAATAGTCCTTCATCAAAAATCATTCAGCTGAGCCAAACTCCACAGCCGAGTTTTCACAAGAATTTTGAACTTTTGATAGAGGATTTAATTACTAAAAAAGAGCAAGGCTACGAGGTCTGGATTTCCTTTTCTTCCGAGAAACAAAAAGACAGACTGACAGAAATCATCGAGACCTTAGCCACTGAACATCAGCAAGATGCGGTTAATCATCTTTTCACGGCGTTTCAGTCAGAGCTTCATGAGGGCTTTGTGGACAGTCGTTATAAAATCGCGGTTTATACTGACCACCAGATTTTTGACCGTTATCAAAGATTTAAAACCAAAGATTCTTTCGCCAAGTCTGAGCATTTGACCTTAAAAGACCTGATGCAGCTGCAGATTGGCGATTACATCACGCACATAGACCACGGAATCGGTAAATTCATGGGACTGGTCAAAGTAAATAACGACGGCAAAACGCAGGAATGCTTCAAGCTTTCTTATAAAAACGGTGACTTGCTGTATGTGAGCATTCACTCTCTGCACAAAATCTCAAAATACAACGGTTCGGAAGGAAAAGAAATCGCCCTTTCCAAACTAGGCTCTCCTGCTTGGAAAAACCTTAAACAAAAGACCAAAGCGAAAGTAAAACAAATAGCTTTTGACTTAATAAAACTCTACGCACAGAGAAAAACCTCCAAAGGTTTTGCCTTCTCGCCAGACACCTATCTACAAGATGAGCTGGAAGCAAGTTTCATCTACGAAGACACGCCAGACCAAGAAAAAGCGACCCATGATGTGAAAAAAGACATGGAAGCAGAAACGATTATGGACAGGCTTATCTGCGGCGATGTAGGTTTTGGGAAGACAGAAGTCGCTATTCGTGCAGCCTTCAAAGCGGCGACCGATGGCAAACAGGTGGCTGTACTGGTTCCTACGACCATTTTGGCGTTTCAGCATTTTAGGAGTTTTACAGAAAGACTGAAAGATTTTCCTATCAATGTTTCTTATCTCAATCGTTTCCGAACGGCAAAACAGAAAAAAGAAACGCTGGAAGGCTTGGAAAGCGGTAAAATAGACATCGTGATAGGAACACATCAGCTGGTTTCGGATAAAGTGAAATTCAAGGATTTAGGACTTTTAATCATTGATGAAGAACATAAATTCGGGGTAAATGTAAAAGACAAACTTAAAACCCTGAAAACCAACATTGACACGCTCACCCTGACCGCTACGCCAATTCCGAGAACGCTACAGTTTTCGCTAATGGCAGCAAGGGATTTATCCGTAATAAAAACACCGCCGCCGAACCGACAGCCTGTGGAAACCCAGCTGATAGGCTTCGATGAAAAAACGCTGAGAGATGCCATTTCCTACGAACTTCAAAGAGATGGGCAGGTGTATTTCATTAACAATAGAATTGACAATTTAAAGGAAATCGCTGGTCTTGTCCAAAGGCTCGTGCCCAATGCCAGAATCATCACTGGACACGGACAGCTGGACGGGAAAGAGCTGGAAGAAAGAGTTTTGGACTTTATGGATGGGAAATATGATGTCCTCATCTCTACGACCATCGTAGAAAGCGGTGTAGATGTCCCGAATGCGAATACTATTTTCATCAATGATGCGCAGAGATTTGGGATTGCAGACCTCCACCAGATGCGCGGCCGTGTGGGCAGAAGCGACAGAAAAGCCTTTTGCTATCTCATCACACCGCCATATGATATGATAACCTCCGATGCCAGAAAACGACTGGAAGCGATAGAGCAGTTTTCGGATTTGGGGAACGGGTTCCAGATTGCGATGAAAGACTTGGAAATCCGTGGCGCTGGGGATTTACTAGGTGCAGAACAGAGCGGATTTATCAACGAAATGGGCTTTGAAACTTACCAAAAACTTATGCAGGAGGCTTTGGAAGAGCTTCAGGATGATGAGTCGTTTGAGGAATTATTTAATAATGAAGAGGATAGAAAAAAACTTTTCAAATCGGTAAAAGAAGTAAATATCGACACTGATTTTGAGCTGATGCTGCCTGACCATTATGTAGATTCCACCTCGGAGAGGCTTCTCCTCTACCAGAGATTGGCGGAAATAGAAAACAAACAGGATTTGGAAAAGTTCCAAAACGAACTGGAAGACCGCTTCGGAAAACTACCAGAAGAAGCAGTGAATTTGCTGAAATCTGTAGAGCTGAAATGGCTCGCCGCAGAGATAGG
>CALHQK010000089.1 GCA_938037185.1 uncultured Riemerella sp. | reverse complement strand
ATGGGTCAATTCGTTTCCCTGTTACTTCCGATAGATTTGTCAAAAACAAACGCCCGTCATTGTTTTATTGTTTTTGATTATATTTATTAGTTTAATCAAATTTACTTATACAATGATTTATGGATATATTCGGGTAAGTTCCGATAAGCAAACAATAGAAAACCAACGTTTTGAAATTAGTAATTTCTGTGAGAAAAATAGTCTAACTATTGATGTTTGGGTAGAAGAAAGTATTTCAGGTATGACAAAAGTAGAGAATAGGAAACTCGGTAAACTTCTGAAAAAAATGAAAAAAGGCGATGTGCTTATTTGCTCAGAATTGTCGCGGTTAGGGCGTAATCTCTTGATGATTATGGGAGTGCTCAATGAATGTATGAATCGTGATATTCAGGTCTGGACAATTAAAGATAATTATCGTTTGGGGAGTGATATCAATAGCAAAGTATTGGCGTTCGCTTTTGGGCTTTCAGCTGAGATTGAAAGAAATTTAATTTCTCAACGAACCAAGGAAGCCTTAGCACGCAAAAAAGCAGAGGGAGTAGTGTTAGGCCGCCCTAAAGGTAGCAAATCTGCTAAAACTAAACTCTCTGGACAAGAAAAACAGATTAAGGAGCTTTTAGGGAAAAAAGTATCATATTCAGCGATTGGGCGTATTTTGGGAGTACATAGGATTACTGTTAGCAGTTTTGTAAAAGAAAAAATAAATAATTAGAATATTTTTTGATGCTCACGAATCCAAAGCTAAAAAATGAAATTCTTTATTTACAAAAGCAATTTAAGGATTTCAATCACTTCAAAATTTAGATTATAAATATTTTATTTTGCACATAAAACTAACTTTTAGTTTTCAATTCTTTAATCTTTTAAATTACAACTATGAGAACAAAATTGAGTCTTAAATGTCCTAACTACAAATTGTTTACATATTCTATTTATCCCAATACTACTACTCATTTTCACTCCCCTACACATCTAAAACAACCTGATTTATAGGTATTTATCTATTAAAAGGTGTACAAAAACGGAATATTAAAATTCTAAACTTTAAATCATTAATTTCTAATTTTAATTTCCCCAAAATAACTTGAAGCGTGTTTTTATAAATCATTTTTTTAATTTATTCAGTCTTGTTTGATAAGATTGGATGTAATTTCTTTTCAGACTTTCACTTAAAAAAGATTTATTGACCAAATCAATCACTTTATCAGAGAAAGACATCATTTTTTTCATGTGTTTTTGGGCAAGAGTCTGGCTTATTCCCACTTCTTCGGCAAGAGTGAAAAACTGGGCAGCTATCTTTCCTTTGGATTTTGGATAAATTTTCTCTGACAAAGCAAAATCAGCGTCTTCAATATGAATTCTAGTGTTCATCAAATCATAAGCAGGAGCAAGTTTGAAATCTCCCTGAGGAGTTTCGATGATAGAAAAATTCTGAAAAATTCTTTAGATGAGCATCTCCATTGGAGAATAGATAGTTAAATAATATCAGCAGGTATAATTTATGCTGTTCCACCTGCCATGCAGGAAGATACTGTTTTATAGCTGAAAACAAGTCTATATAACTTCCTGTGTACTTATACTGTTCCCCATGTGTCTGAGGGGATTTTCCCAAAATAGAAGTAAAATCTTCAACGGCTAATTTCTCTCCATTTTTATCTAAATCAAAGCGTTTGGTGAGATAAGCCGGCGTTCCATCATCAAAAAATATCAATCCATTTTCTGCCGTTTCTATATTAAAAACCTGCTTGGCAATCTGCATAGTAAGATGTTCATTAGCAGGGGCATACTCTTTGTTTTTAGGGAGTTCGGAAATGGGTTTTAGGATATATTGCCCTTGTTCCCCTTCTTCTGCGAGGCGCAAAATATCTTTGTCCAAGACAAGAGAATATTTGTCCTGAAAACCAGAAATAGAAATAAACAACATATTCTGCTGAAAATCAGTCTTTTGTTTTTCCAAATTATATGTAAGAAAGTGAGAAACTTTCCTTCCGCCAAATAGTTTTTTCAGAGCAGATGGGCTGTAGGAAGAATAGCCCTCTGTCAAAAGACTTGGACAGACTTTAATTTCTAAAGGACTCATCGATTTATATTTTTATGATTTTAATAGCTCCGATAGTGTCATACTGGGCAGAGTGCAGCAGAATGCCGAAAGCATCCTTTTCATCAATCTTATATTTTTGGCAGATTTCCTTTTTGGCTTTTCCTTCAGGAAGCAGATGATAGAAAAAAGGAAATAAACTTTTCGCAGAAAAAACGCTTTCTTTTTTAGGAAAACTGAGGCTGATGGGAGGGCGATTTTCATCAGAAAGCCATTCCTTATTATATTCAAAAACAAAGGAAGCATCATCTAGCTGAGTCAGTTCGCCAGCTTCTTTATTCTTGTATAAAACCTTAGCTTTTCTCATTTTTTATCTCTATTTTAATTTCAAATCCCAAAGCAGTGCATATTTTTTCCAATGTCTGTAAAGTAGGATTTCCTTTTCCTCTCTCAAATTCTCTCAGAGTACGGAGTCCCACTCCACAAATATCCGAAAGCTGCTCTTGTGTGATTCCCAGCACTTTACGCCGTTCTTTGATTTGTTCTATCAATTTATAAAATGCCATATAATTCATTTATGCAAATATAAATAATAATTTTCTAATTATCACACCCAAAAATGCAATATAAAGCATAATTTGTTTTTGAATTAAGTATAAATATTTTATGGTTCAGCCCACACCTCTGGAATTTTACCTGCTATTTAAAAATAGATAATACAATTAATACCAAAAGTATTATTATTAGTATATATGAATCAAAGACCCTTGCTGTATTCATTGGGTTGTTGTCATTTTTATCCTTTTTTTTACTCTTTATGTAAATAAATGTAAAAACTATCAATACAACATAAATAGGAATATACTTCTTTTGCTATCATTTATTTTGCTTCTATTTGTTTTGTTATTGTTTCTATTATAATAAAAACAACATATTTAGAACATTACCACTATTCATAATATTGAAAAGTAATTTCTTCTTTATCAATAGTATAGCCATAAATAAGCTCGTACCAATCTTTTCTATTATCCCCTAATAAAACTTTCTTTTTCATGGTTTTTCATAATCAAAATTCTCCAAATCTTCAAAATAAATAATCCCTAAATCAATAGTGTCTTTTTCTGTGGCGGGATTTTTCACATGTATTTTTCTTATTTCATCATTATACTCCACATAAAAAATATTTGTTTTGGAGAGAGTATCTTTGGGATTTATTTTTGTTTTCCATTGGTTTAAAAAGAAAAAACCATTATCATCAGTACTTACAGAGCTTTTTACTAAAATATCATTTTTAAATTTACTCCCTATATACGGACTATAGAAAGCTGCATTTTTGATGGGTTTTCCATCCTTTTTGGAGTAAATATATCCCTTTGTATAGGGTAATAATATCAGGCTTTCTTTTTTACACCCTAATAAAAAAGGAAAAACAAGAATAAGCAACAATCTGGATTTCATTTTATTCTAATTTTTAAAACCTATTTTGTAAGTAAATCGTATCTATTCTTATAGTGTCTCTATTGGGATACGAGATAAGGGTATCAGAAATCATATTTTCTTTCTTAATGATAAATTGTACAGCCAAATCTTTTCCATTATTTCCTAATACGATTTTCTTTTTTTCATTAAAACTGAAATATCCTTCTGAATCAGTTTTAGTAACTTCTAAAAACCCTTTTTCGTACCCTTCCCAGATACATACAGAAGCACCTGCTACTGCCTTGTTTGTATTTTTGTCATAGACATAGCCCTCTGTAAAACTTCCTGCTTGATTGGTTCTACATGATATCATAAACAAAAAAACTATTATCCTCAATATCTTTTTTTTTCATGGTTTTTTGTAATCAAAATCCTCCAAATCCTCAAAATAAATAATCCCTAAATCAATAGTATCTTTTTTATGAAAATCTCTTTTATGAAACTTATATTCATAATATTCCTTTGCGTCTATTACCTTATGAATTCCTTCCCTGCTTAAATAATAAGTTTGCCTTATCATTCCTCTAAAATCTCTGACTTCTCCATAGCTTTTCACCACAAAATTAGGCGTAATAAAACTCCCCTCGCTGTCCGTTTTTATAGTGTCTATCGTATTTATTATAGATTTATCATTATATATTTCTACTCCTTCTATAGGGCTTTTAGTGGTTTTTGAGTAAAGTTTACCCTTAACATGAGGAGCTAAAATATATTTTTTATTATCACAACTAAAAAGTATTATGATAAGAAACACAAAATTTAATATTTTCATTTTACACTTATTTTGAGCCTGAAAAGTTTTTATTTATATTTATTCCTGTTTTCACGGGCTGATTATATATTCTACTTTTCTGATTTTTTTTAAACCACTGTACCCAAATCCTCTATTTTAATTGGGACTAATCTATCACGAAACCCCTCATAATATCGTAAAGAATCTGTTTCATACCCTTTCTTTTTCAAATAGATATTATGTTTTAATATCTTTTTTTTCACCTTTAATTCAAAATAACCATCAGAATTTGTATAAGTCAAAAGACTATCCCCGAAATCATAAACCGCTACACTATCAATTGGCGTTTTATCATTATTAATAACCCAGCCTTTTCTAAACAATATTTCTTCTTTTTTCTCTTCTTTCCTACAATGACTAAAAACAAAAACATTTAGTAATAAAATAAATGATAAATTTCTCATCTCATATAACTTACTCATCCAAAACAATCCCCAAACTCCTCTATTTTTCATATTTTGACATGTCTATGAATAGGGTATCATTCTTGCCTTCGATAAAAGAATACCTATCTAACTCTCCATGTAAAGTCCAAGCAGTTCTTATTGTATCTATTGGCTGTTCCTTATAGAAAACAATTAAGTCTGTTATGAAAGTAGGGCTCATATTTATTTTAAAATAGCCGTTTGCATCGGTCATGGTGCAGTCAGTTGGGGTATGATACATCTTACATACTTTTATGTTTGGTAGAGGTTTGTTATTCCTATCGTATATATGCCCTTCATAGTATTTAAAACCACTATTACCACCACAAGATGATATTATAACAAACGAGCTTAATAGAATATATTTTTTCATAATAGTACCTTTTTTCTAATTTCTACATTTCTATGATTGTTGTTTGTGCCATCAAAGAACAATCCTGCTT
>CALHQK010000088.1 GCA_938037185.1 uncultured Riemerella sp. | reverse complement strand
ACCGTACACATAGTACGGAAAAATGAAAATAAACTTTATTCAGAAATTTTTGATGATTTGCTCTGGCGCGAATCTTCACATCTTAAAGAAAACTCCTTCCGAGTGGAATAAATATTCCGGCATCGGAGGGATTGTTTTATTCACAGGTTTTTTTGCGGGAATCTCCGCAGGGTACGCTACCTATACCATTTTTGATGATTTCCACGCTGCACTGGCGGCGGGGGCTGTCTGGGGGCTGATGATTTTTAATCTGGACAGATACATTGTGTCATCTATCAAGAAAACGGTTTCTTGGAAAAACCAGCTTCTGCTGACTCTTCCTCGTTTGGTTTTGGCCGTATTTTTGGGAATTGTTATTTCAAAGCCATTGGAATTAAAGATTTTTGAAAAAGAAATCAATAAACAGCTAAACACCATCATCCAAAGGAATAAAACCGAGCTTCAGGAACAGATGAACAGCAGGATTCTACAGCAGTCAGGGCCTTTTGCAAAAGAAAAAGAACAAATCCAAAGTCAAATAGAATCCTACCAAAAAGCCTATGATTCCGCAGTGGTGGATTTAGAAAGAGAGGTTCTGGGCAAAGAAACGGGACTTACGAGTGGGAAGGCTGGTTTTGGGCCAAATGCAAAGCGAAAAACTGAAATCCGCGACAACAAGAAAAAAGAGCTGGAAGCCTATCAAAAGCAGATGGAACCACGGCTGAAATATCTGGACGAGGAAATCTCTAAAGTCTATACCAACCTACAAACGGAGCAGAAAAACAGCGAGGATTCAGAAAATAGGTTCAATGGTTTCGCGGCGAGGCTTCAGGCGCTGGATGAATTAGGCGCAAATCCTATCATGGCTGTGGCAGCGATGTTCATTATGGGACTTTTCATTTGTTTAGAAATTTCGCCTGTTTTGGTTAAATTGATTTCTACCGCAGGGCCTTACGATTACCTTTTAGAAAAAACTGAAACCGAAACAAAGCTCTATGCGAAAGAAAAAATAGAAAAAGGGACCATCTCTACGGATTTTAGAATAGAAAAATTCAAAAAAGATTTGGATAATTTGTAGAAAAAAATCAAGGCTTATAAAAATGAGCCTTGATTTATTTTATAAGATTTTTTCTGTAATAAAACAGCGGAACTATCAGTAAAACAGGCAGAGGCTGAATCACAAATCTTCTGATGTAAAACGAAAACAAATTCCCAAAACTAAATTCCGTATAAACAGAATACAGATAAATAGGAAAGAAAATAATGAAAGATAAAGTGATTAAAACCATCGCTTGGAAAGTCCATTTTTTATTTAAAAACAAGAAATGAACAATTCCCAAAGAAAAAATAAGATTTAATAAAAACCTGAAAAGATGGCTCCCGATGAGCCTAGCCCACTCAAACTGAGGGAATGCAGGATTAGAACTAGTGCTCGCGAAATATTTCAAGAAAGGGTCATAAAATATTTTACTTTCTAAAACTCTTACGCCCACTAAACCTAATATACAGAGGGCAACAAGAAGCCATTTTATTTTATTCATTTTTTCAGAACAAAGAATTTAATCCAGATAATCCA
>CALHQK010000087.1 GCA_938037185.1 uncultured Riemerella sp. | reverse complement strand
ATTTTTCTGTCTACCATGTTTAGAAAAACAGGTAAATGCTGAGCTATATATTTACTTCCTTCCTGAGAATTCATCCATTATAATCCTTCAATCTTGTCAGTAAGGTTATCAATAAAGCTTTGTAACGGCTTCTCTACCATCATTTTAATAAATGGATTGAACTGCCCTTCGAATAATATTTGGACTTCGGATTTATTTTCGGAAACTGCATCCATCTGTCCTGTTAGAGCGAAATCCAAGGAAGGGTTTCCTGATGTAAGTACCACCTTCTTGTCCTCCACCATTTCTGAGATTTTCAGTGCGATTTCGGGCATTCCTTTTAGTCCGAACTTAAAGCCATTTTCTGTTGTTTCAAAAGAAACCAAACTCTCTGGCATCAGATGTTTATAGTCTTCAGGTTTTTTCAGCATTTCGAATAAATCTTTTGTAGATTTATTTACCATCACTTTTCTTCCTTCTAATTTCATTTTTTATATTTTTGCAATATTAACTTCAAAGATTCAGCAAATGTATAAAGTTTTTATCAATGAAAAAAAATTATCCATCAATAATCTTCCTAATGATGATGAAAAAAATATCGCTTACGAGGATTTTGCGTCCATAGAAAAGGCTCTGGATATCTTGGAAAACTCTTCGTGTAAATCTGTAAACCTCTATGGCGAAGACCCTGATAAAATCTGGGATGATTTTCATGATTCTTTCACCAATATAGAAGCGGCAGGCGGCATCGTGAAAAATGATGAAAACAAAGTCCTTTTCATCTATAGACTGGGAAAATGGGATTTACCAAAAGGAAAACTAGAACCTGATGAATCCCTTGAACACGCGGCTGTAAGGGAAGTAGAAGAAGAAACAGGAATTCAAAACTTGAAATTACAGAACTTCATCGGGTCTACTTATCACACTTACAGGGAAAGAGAAAACAATGCTCAGATTCTAAAAACCACTTTTTGGTATCTAATGAAAAGCACTGACAACAAAGAACTTATCCCACAAACAGAAGAAGGCATCACAAAAGTAGAATGGAAATCCAAAGATGAAATCCTCTCTGAGATTCTCCCAAATACTTTTAAAAATATTGAACTAATTTTAAAAGAAGCAAAAATCATTTAAAACAAAATATATTGTAAAGTAGATAAAATTTAATTAGTTTTACAATCTAAAATTTTATAAAAATGAAAAATATTGTATCAGTATTGTTGTTAGCATTGGGGCTTGTGTTTGGTTCTGCTCAGACAAAACAGAATAAAAAGACCCACCACAAAAAAGAACAAAAACACCAGAATTCCCAAACGCACAAAGGGGCGAAACTAAAAAAAGATGGAACGCCGGACAAGCGCTACAAGGCGAATAAGAAACTCAAAAAAGACGGGACGCCAGACCGCCGCTACAAAGAAAATAGAAAATAAAAAAGCCTTATTATTTCAGGCTTTTTTGTTTAGTTGCCGTTTTGGGCATCTTTTATCATCTTTTCATTGGCTGTGATGGCAAATTCCACTCTTCTGTTTTCGGCTCTTCCTGCTTCAGTTTCGTTGGTCGCTACAGGGTCGCTTTCGCCCATTCCTTTGGCAAACATTCTGTTTTTTTTCACGCCGTGTGAAGCGAGATAATTTACCACAGAATTTGCTCTTTTTTCAGAAAGGGTCATATTGTATGCATCTGTCCCTTTATTGTTGGTATGTCCGTAGATATTGATGTTGGTATCTGGGTTATTTACCAATACTTTGGCTAATTTGTCCAAATTTGTTTTTGCAGACGAGCTGAGTTCGGAGGAGTTAAATGCAAAATTCACCATATTCTCCTTCATTGTCACTTTTATTCCTTCATTTACTCTTTCTACTTCTGCACCTGGGAGGGCAGTTTTTATTTCGCGGGCTTGTTTATCCATTTTGTTTCCGATGATTCCTCCCGCTGCGCCGCCTACGATTCCGCCTAAGACAGCTCCCAGAGCAGCGTTTCCGCCTTTACCGATGTTGTTCCCTAAAATCCCACCGATTACAGCACCGCTCGCCGCTCCGATGGCAACGCCCCTCTGCGTATTGTTAGAGTTTTTCACCGCTTCACAGCTTGTGAATAGCAGACTGCTGGAAAGTCCCAGCACCACTGCGTTTTTCTTGTTTAGTATATTCATGATTTTTCTTATTTTATTCTTCTAAATTGATAGTGAACCGTCAGATTTTTCCCCTCAAAAGACAAATTTTGCGTTAATGTAAAACTATTCTCTTGGTGGTTTTCCAGCTGAAGCACATATCCTTCAGTTATATTCTTGGCTTTTACATTTTCTTTAAGTTTTTTAAACCTAAATTCCTTGTTTTTTGTTACCTCAAATTTTATCGCCTGATAAACCTCCGGACAGCTGCTGCCGCCATGCAGGGTATAGCTCCCCGAATAGTTGTTCGGGATAAGTTTCCAAGTGCTTCCTACGAAACACTTTGCATCTGCTCCTTCGTGGAAGGGTTTTATTTTAAACTTCTTGTCGTAATCTACTGACACTATTTCCCACTCGCCTTTCAGGCTGTATACGCTCGTAGTTTCTGTCTGTTGGGTCTGCTGTGTGCCGCATGACACAGCGGTAAGCAGAGCCGCACATCCGATAATTAGATACCTTTTCATAGATTTATAATTTTGATTTAAATATATAACTGCAAATTATGAAATTTATTTCATTTAATTAAAAATTATGCCAAACTAAACTTCATCAATAGGATTTTAGTCTAAATAAGGATGGTTTCATTAAAATACACTTGTATTTTGTTTCAAACAGATTGCAGGGACTAAAATACGCTTGTATTTTGTTTCAAACAAGTTGCGGGGACTAAAATACAATAGTATTTTTGAACAAACAATATGCAGGAATTAAAATACAATACAAATTTTCAATAAATAATGTTATTTGTTGTTAAATTATCAAAAATATTAATCAAAACCTATATTTTTATAAAAATATATTTCCGCACAATAGAAATTTCCACTAAAAAAACCTTACTAATTCTTCAGGAATAGTAAGGTTTTTTTTAAATAGAAATATAAAAGGTTATTTTTTAGCCTTTTTAGCTGTTTTAGCCTTTTGTGGAGCATGTGCTTTTTTGTTGTAGAAGTTATTATAAGCATACTGCGCCGCTTTGTAAAGGTCTATCACTCCGCCAGAAACAGAAATTTGGTCAAATCTGCTGTTTTCATTGGTGCTTGCATTTACAGTAGATTTATTTACCGTTTTTACGAGAGCTTCTTTTATCTGCTGAGGGGTAAGGCTCGGCATGTATGCCCAAAGCACCGCCGCTGCACCAGCTACTACCGGAGACGCCATAGAAGTCCCTTGTAGGTATTCGTATTTTGCATCTGGCACAGCGGAATAGATTTCCTGACCAGGTGCGAAAACATCTACCATTTTGCCATTATAGTTGGAGAAACCAGCTCTCAGGAAGTCTTTGTCATTGGTACTTGCCCCTACTACAATCATATTGCTCACAATCGGTTTGTCATCCGATGGTTTCATGAAACTTGTAGGGAAATAATGGTGTTCCGCGAGGTTTTGGTTGTCATTTCCAGCGGCTTTTACTAAAAGAACGCCTTTGCTTTCTGCGTATCTCATCGCATCCCAAACATGTTTTTTTCCTGGTGAAACAGGCTTTCCGAAGCTCATGTTCAAGATTTTAGCACCATTATCCACGGCGTATCTGATAGCATTAGCAACATCTTTATCTCTTTCGTCTCCATCTGGAACAGCTCTCACAGTCATGATTTTAGCCACTTTATGAGCTACACCATACTGAACTTCATTTCCGTGAGGATACCCCGCAATGATTCCAGAAACATGCGTTCCGTGGGAAGCATCAGGCCCTTCATAATGGTTGTTTCCGTAGAATTTTTCGTTGTAATTATCATAATCATCTCCTACGATTTCTGCTCTTGGGTCAAAATCAAGATTGTAGTGTTTTGTCGCCTGAGATTCGTAGTGTTTCAAAGCTCCTTTGATTTCTTTCTGCAAATACTCTTCTACTTCCTTAGGTGTTTTCCCTTGGTTAGAAGGGTCTTGAGCAATGGAATTTAGGATTTGTAAATTTCTTGCTTCCTCTTGGTTTGCAGGCTTGATGGAACTAAGGTTCTGCGGAGTAAGGTTTTTGCCTTTCATAGTAGCCACAATGCTTGGGATAGCATCATTAAATCCTTTGAAATACTGGTAATTTCTCTTAGCTTCATCTCCTTTTGTATTGAAAATCTCTTTTGATTTCAGATACATTTTGTATTCTTCCGGCATTTGGGCTTGGTTTACTTTATTCTTCACAGAATCACTGCCCTCAAATACCTCTTGATATTCTTTTACAACTCTAGTTACTTCTAGGTTATCAGCATCTATATCAGCTGTTTTTCCACCGATGAAGTTCCATCCATAGATATCATCTACATATCCGTTTTTATCATCATCTATACCATTGTTTGGGATTTCATTTGGGTTTTTCCACATGTTGTTAATCAGTCCTGGGTGGTCTACTTCCACACCGCTATCCAAAACACCTACTACAACAGTTCTTGGCTTTAATCCTTTGGATTCTAAGAATTTGTAAGCATTGTTGGTATTAACACCATAAACATTGGTAGTCGAAAAATCTTTGTGATACCAAGTTTTTAAATCATTATTTTGCATTTTGTCTTGTGCAAAAGCAAAACTAAAAGACGCTAGAAACGCCGCTGCAATGAGTACTTTTTTCATTGTAAATTTGTTATTTATAAATTAATTATTTTTCCTTGTTCAGCAAAGATAATTTTTATCCCCTTTTTATACAAAACATTTAACTCACTTTTAACTTTTTGATGAATGTTTTTCTTAGGTTTGATGTGGGTAATGATGAGATTTAAACTTTTCAATCCACCTTTGCCGACAAGTTTCTCCAAATTCTCCATTTCCTCGGTCAATAGGCGAGGAGTAAGGTGTCCATATAGGTGGTTTTCAGGTTGTTCATTACTATAAGAACATTCTATGGCGATGCCTTTCAGCCTTTTTTCTTTGATAATCGGAGCAATGGCTTTCCATAAATCGGCAAGCTGCTCCGTTCCCTCAATTCTATCCGCACCTGTATCACCGAGATATACAAAGTATTGATTTTCAATATTTTTTATAAGCGCTGCAGAGCTTAGATTTTTCCCTGTATGGCTTAAATAATACATTTTTAGCTGTAAATCAGTGTTTTCCACACTTGTCCATTCATCTGTGTTCAACTTTTTGTAAGTGTATTTTCCTAAAATAGGTTTTTCGCCTTCATTGGCAAAATTAGCCCAAGCTTCCCAAGAAAAATGATGTTTTTTGAGGGCTTCTATCACGAATTCGGCTCCGTAAATGTTCTTTTTAGAATCCTCAGGCGAGTTGATAACCAGCCCTGAACTATGGTCAAAATGCGGATGCGAAATGAAATATCCCTTGATTTTCTCTTTCAAAAATTGCTCTGGACTTTCTTTTTTTCTATTTTTTTGTAAATAAACTTTCAGCCCTGTATGGATAGTTCCTGCATCTAGAGCCAGATAGGACTCTTTGCTCGGTTCAGAGATGAGATAAGAAGAAAGATTGCTTTCATCTATTCCACCAAAAACACCCAAAGGAATGATTTTAAAACTCTGTGCAGCGAACAGCTGTCCCAAGAAAACCAGCGGAAAAATAATTTTCTTATTCATTTTTATGATTTTTTAGGTAAGAACCAGCCTCTGGACCGAGGTTGCAGAGCAAATCTACTACGGAAAGGTCTTTGATAAAGCCTAGTTTATCAGAAAAAGTCTGATAATATTCCTCCTGCTGGAAGGCAGGTTCTATTTTTGCTGAAAAACTTTCCCTAAAATCCTTTGCCGAAGGCGTTTTGATGTATTCTTCGGTTAATGAAAAACTTTGGTCTGTTTTCAATAATTTTTGGATAATTTCCAGACTTTTTAGATTAAAATCAATCAAAAATTTGGGTTGATTTTCATAAATTTTGCTCAGCTGGTCTTCATAAAATTCAAAATAAGGAGAAGATTGATAAGCCGTTTTTATTGATTTCCAGTGGAGCGACTGCCATCTTTCGGAATATGATATTTCTATATCTCGGAAAGCTCTTTTCCCGTTGTGGTTTATTGGGATGATTAAAGGTAGTTTTCCATTTGCCCCAAAAATACAGGCTCTATTTCGGTAGGTCTGCTTTGGGAAGTGTTCCTCTTGCTCCAAAATAATCTGATTTTCCGAATTACAAAACTCAGAAAACCAAGAAATAGGAGGGAGATAAAATATTGGTAATAAGACTGTTTGCATTTTATTTGGATTAAGGTTTTTCTAAAAGAAGGCTTACCCATTCTTCTCTTTGGACTTGGTTTTTCAGAACTAAATCATGCTTTGTGCAGACTTCCAAAATATCATTGACATCGAAGAAACAAAGCCCTGAAAGCAGGAGTTTTCCGCCGCTGTTCAAAACCGAAACATAAGTAGGAATATCTGAAATCAAAATATTTCGGTTGATATTCGCTAAAATTATATCAAAATTTTCTTTGCCCAGATTTTCCGCTGTTCCTTGTTCTATGCGGAAATTCATTTGGTTTCTTTCCGCGTTTTCTTTGGAGTTTTCCACAGCCCATTCATCAATGTCAATGGCTAAAACATCCTCTGCGCCTTTTAACTTTGAAAAAATTGCCAAAATAGAAGTCCCACAGCCGATGTCCAGCACTTTTTTACTACTGAAATCCATATCCAGCATCTGCTGAATCATCAGGTAAGTAGTGGCGTGATGCCCTGTGCCGAAAGACATTTTGGGCTGAATGATGATTTCATACGGTGTGTTTTGGCTTTCGTGAAATTCTGCGCGGATAAGCACTTTGTTTTCCACATTTATGGGCGAAAAATTCTTTTCCCATTCCTCATTCCAGTTGATATTGGGCATTTCCTGAATGGTGTAGGAAATTTTAACCTCATCATGGCTCAGCAGCCAAAGATTTTTTAGTTCATCTTCGCTGAAAGACTCCTCTGGAACATACGCCAGAATGCCGTCATTTTCTTCCGTAAAGCTGTCAAAACCAATGTTTATCAGCTCCGCCATTAGGATTTCGTTCCATGGCTGAAGTGGTTCTATTTTTATATTAAGTTCAAGGTATTTTTGCATTTTTCTAAATTATAATCTTATTTGAGCTGAAACTTTTATGCTGAATTTAGGCGGATTAGTTTCAAAAACGGAGCTGGTATTATGCAAATGAGTAAGTCTATGCACAAAATCTACCCGTAAAAATCTAAAAATATTAGAAAAACCATAGCCGATTTCTATGTAAGGCTTTCCGTTTAGGCCGTTTAATGCTCCATTTGCATTGAATCTTTCCTCCAAATCTCCTATCAAATAATTGAAAGTCAGGTGATTTCTCCAATTTAATTTTTTAATCAAAGGTAACCTATTGGTAATCAGTCCTTCCAAATATTGAGTGTATTGTAGGGAAACAAATTTGTTACTTGTAAATTCAAAGAAACGCATCATGTTAAATGAATTTCTGTTGTAAAAAACAAACTCATTTCCTAAATGGTTTTCCAAAAGAGGAAAAGGAACTCGGTCTGGGATAATCCCTGCTGTGAGGGAATAGTTCCCCTGTCCCAAAATTCCCATAGGGATTTTTTGCTGGACATTTAGATAAATTTTATTGTATTCAAAATTACTTCCCATGATTCCCTTAAAGGCGTGAGTAAGCCTGAAAGTAACTGTAGGAGTAAAATTGTTATTCACCGTTATCTGTTTGTTTTTCTCAGATTGTATGTTTTTTCTTCCCATTTTCCACTGAGTTTCAGAAATCATTTCAGTGGTTTTGAAATTATTAAAAACAATTCCATGTTCGTCCGTGTAGTTGGTATAAGCTAAATCAAACAATGGGTCAAAGGTAGAATGTCTAAAGGTAAACCTCTGAGTAATAGAGTTTACAAAATCCCTCTGAAAATAAATTTCATAATTATTCTTCCAGAAAGGCTTTCTTATCAGCATATCACCATTTTTAGAAAACGCATCAAAAATTGCATTTTTCTTAAGTAAAAAATTACCATACTGCAACGCTACTTGGTCTAAATCATGCAGTGCAGAAATTCCCACCTGTGTCCATGGGTCTCGTGAAATAATGTAATCTATACCACCGCCGTATTTGAACTCTCTGTCCTTAAATCCGTAAGACAAATATCCGCTGAAAATCCATTTTTTGCTGAATTTATGATTGGTTCTAAATCCTGCTCTCAGCCTGAATCCTTCCACATCGTTATATCCAGCTGTGTAGAGTATTGGTCCTAAATCAAATTTTCCTGCTTCATAATAGCCTCTCAGGATAATTTCCAAAATATCTATATAAGACTTCACCGAAGGGAGATTTTTGACTTCGTCTATCATTGCATAGACTTTTTGTTCTCTTTCCGTTATCGGTTCGTGTCTATTCTTTTCCCAGTATTGCTCGTCTTTGTCGTTTGCATTAGGCAGGACAGTGATAGGTTTGCTGAATATTTTTTGGTCAAAATCTTGATTGATTTTTATTTTTTTACTCGAAACATGGTATTTTAAAATCCCTGCCATTCCGTTTTTGCCCAGTTTCGCGGTTTCCATCGTAACGAGGGACTTTACAGGCATGTGTATTTCGGAATCGCCCACTTCTTCAAGTTCTTGGTCTACTGTGATATTGTTGATAAAGTTCAGGTTAGCCGAAGGAGCTATTTTTGCTGTAATTCTGAAAAGTGAATAGTTGCTGTGTGAAATCAGCAAAGTCCCTTCAAAAGCCAAATCAGAGGCTCTTTTAGGCTTAAAATTAATTTTATAATATCCATTTTCATTGACTTGAAAATCTCTGTCCACCAGCTCAAAATCATAGTTTGAAGTAAAATTATCATTCAGCGGCGAGATGAAGTTTTTGTCTAAAATATGAATATAATTATTGTAGAAATTATATTTGATGAAAGTAGAACTTATCAGCTGGGAAAACATCGCATTGTCCTCTATTCCGACACCGTCTACTTTACTTTTTTTGATGATTTCGGCGCGCTTTTCAGGGCTTTTTTGATAATAAAAATCCGAAATATTTTCTGAGATAAAAACAGGCAGTGCCATATCATTCCTCAGACTGTCTTTGGAGGCTTCCATTACCTTTTTCAAATCCTTATAAACCTTCGTATTCTGAAACTTATCCCCAAGGCTGCTAAATGCTATCTCCATACGAGATTGATTTTCAGAGAAGTATGATTTTAGGTTGTCAGGATTGTTGATGTGTTTTTTTGCAACTAGTTTTGCTAAAATCTCATGGGCTGGATTTTTATACTTTTTTTTCTTCTTTTTAGAGATGACCACGGCTTCTATTTTTTTAGAACCATCTGTATTGTCTTCATCTTCTTGTGCATAAGAGGACAGCCCTATAAATAGAGCCCCTGTAAGCAATAATTTTTTAGAATTCAGCATTTTAAAAAAATGATTAAGAGGCAAAAGTATTAAAAAAATATTTGAAAAGGCTAAAATCTATTTTTAGAATTAAAAATATTGATTAGATTTACCCAATTAAATCAAACATTTCATGAAACTAAATACTAAATTAATTTTAATTTTTATTCTTCAAATTTCCGCAGTACTTTTTGCACAAAAACCGAAAATCAGAATTATAGCCACAGGCGGAACCATTGCAGGAGTGAGCAAATCCTCTACCGAAAGCAGTTACAAAGCAGGAGCAAAGGGCATCGATGAGCTGTTGCAAGCCGTTCCAGAAATTCACCAAGTAGCCCAAGTAAGCGGTGAGCAGTTAGTGAAAATAGGCTCTCAGGATATGAATAATGAGATTTGGCTCAAATTAGCAAAGAGAATAAACGAAATCCTAAACAAAGAGGGCTACGATGGAGTAGTAATTACCCACGGAACAGACACAATGGAGGAAACGGCGTATTTCCTGAATCTTACGGTTCATAGCTCTAAACCAGTGGTGATGGTAGGTGCTATGCGCCCTTCGACGGGAATTAGTGCGGACGGACCGCTTAATCTATATAACGCTGTAGTTGCGGCATCTGATAAAAACACAGGAAATAAAGGCGTAGTCGTGGTTATGAATGAAAATATCCTTGATGCGAAAGATGTGATAAAACACCATACAACCGCTGTGGAAACCTTTACAGGAGCGAATTCTGGTAAAATAGGCTATATTCATAATGGGAAAGTTTATTTTAACAAAACTCCTCAAAATCTGCATACTACAAAATCAGTTTTTGATGTGGCGTCGCTGACTTCCCTGCCGAAAGTAGGAATAGTCTATGGCTATGCCAATGCTTCGGAACTTCCGATGAAAGCCTTTATTGATGCGAAATATGACGGAATTATTTACGCTGGTGTAGGGAATGGGAATTTGTATCATTCTAATTTTGATTTGGCTGTAAAAGCTCAAAAACAGGGCATTCAGATTGTCCGTTCTTCGCGGGTTCCTACAGGCGCTACGACACCAGATGCAGAAGTGGAGGATGCGAAATATCACTTTGTGGCTTCGCAATCGCTCAATCCGCAGAAATCTAGAGTTCTGCTCATGCTGGCGCTTACCAAAACCAAAGACTGGAAGCAGATTCAAAAGTATTTTAATGAATATTAATCAAAAATAAAATAAAAATGAAAAAAAGTATTTTTTTAGTCCTTGCATTTCTTGTTTTCTCGTGTCATCAGCCAGCCCAAAAATATACACAGGAAGAGGCTGAAGCCCAAGTTTTAGCCCTGCCGATGGTGCAGGAGGCATCTAAACATATCGATAAAATAACTAATGGAAAGCATGGAATTTCGTTTATTACAGAAGAATATCTTATTGAGAAAAAGCCGTTTTATCAGATAACGGTGGGCTACAACTCGGCTGTTCGTTTTGAAACTTATCATATTTTTTATGTGAATAAAGAAAATAAAGAGGATGTTCGTATTTTAGAGCCTGTTTCTGGAGAAATTATTCCTGTTTCTGAATACAAAAAATAGA
>CALHQK010000086.1 GCA_938037185.1 uncultured Riemerella sp. | reverse complement strand
TCATTTATAGGTTATTCTTATTATCAGTCTAATAAAAATAACGATAAATACATAGAATATGACAAACCAGCCCAAAATGATATAAAAAACAATAAAAAGAAATATTATCATTTCGGATTCGTTCCTATGAATAAGCAGAATGATTTGTTCAATACGCTTGATAAAAATAATATTCAAATCATCAATATGAACTGTGCTGCTATTCCAGAATTGGTTCATTATAATGATGTGATACTGAGTAATATAAAATAAAAATATGAGAATTTATAAAATTATTTTCCCTGTTTTTTTCTTTTCTTTTTCTGTGGTTAATGCTCAGAAAAAGTGGACATTGCAGGAGTGTATACATTACGCTTTTGAACATAATCTGCACATTAAACAGAGTAGACTGGAGAAAACCAATCAGGAAAATAATCTAAAAACAGCTAAAAAAGAGCGTATTCCGAGCGTTTCCGCAACAGTGAGCAATATGGCTAGTTTTGGGCAAAACCAAGATGTTTTTGGTAACCACCGAAGAAATGATAATTTTAATAATTCTGTGAATATTGGTGCAAATATTACCCTTTACAACGGAAGCCGACTCGAAAAACAAATTCAAAAATCTCAGTACGAGGTGGAAGCCAGCGCCTATGATTTGGAAAGGATAAAAAGCGATATTTCCCTTCAGATAGCCCAGCAGTATTTGAACATTTTGCTGAATAGAGAAGTGGAAAACATCAATAAATCCGCCTATGAAAACGCACAGAAAGTCTATGAAAAAGCAGAAATAACCACCAAAGTAGGGACAACTTCCCAAACGGTTTTAGCGGAAGCAAACGCCTCTATGGCAAGGGAATATCAGAACATGAAATCAGCGGAAGTAAATACCAAAAATGCGCTGTTTTCATTGGCTTTACTGCTTCAGCTGGAGGATTATAAGGACTTTGATGTAGCGGGCTGGGATGTGGCAGAAAATGTAGAAAAAACGGATTTTTCGGTAAGTGAAGTTTTGGAAAAGGCTTACAGCTGGCACCCGCAGATAAAGGGAGCAGAAGCGAGAATAAAAGCCTCTGAAATGCAGACAAAAATAGCAAATACAGGTTTCCTTCCGTCCATTACAGCCAGCGCGGGCGTTGGGACATTTTATTTTAATTCGTTTAATAATGATGGTGGTAGAAATTTCGGTCAGCAGTATAAGGACAATTTTGGTCAGCAGATAGGACTTACTGCGAATATTCCTATTTTTAACAAAGGAATTACAAAAATACAAGTAGAACAAGCTAAAATAAATGAAGATATAGCCAAAAATAACCTACAGCAGCAGAAACAAGAGCTTTTACAAAATATCCAAAAAGCAGAATATACAGCAGAAAATAATTTTGAAGTTTATAAATCGGCGGTGGAAGCGGAGAAAAGCTCAAAACTTGCGCTGGATTTCATGGAAAAGAGCTATCAGGCAGGGAAATCATCTATCTATGACCTAAATACAGCGAGAAACAATTATGTAAATGCCCAAGGCTCGGCAGCACAGGCGAAATACAATTATTTATATCAAGTCAAATTGTTGGAGTTTTATTCAAAAGGGACTTTGGTCGGACTTTCAGAATAGATTTTATGAAATAGCCTTTTCCAGCTCCACGCTTATGCCTTTCATTTCGCCCTGCATAGGCGGATTGGTTTTGGTGAGTTTTATTTTGATGTAGGTGATTTGTGGGAATTTTTCTTCTAATTTTTGAATAATTCTCCCGATTACCCGCTCCAAAAGCAGCGATGGGATTTCCATTTCTCTATGGATAATATCGTTGATTTCGGCGTAATTTATCGTGTCTTCCAAGTGGTCGCTCTGTGCTGCTTTCCATAGGTCTGCGTGAATTTCAGCATTTACGAGATAATAAGTCCCAATCGTTTTCTCCTCTGGCAAAACTCCGTGATAAGCATAAATTTTCAAATCCTCGATGAGAATTCTGCTTCTTAGATTTTCATTTTTAATATCAAAATCCTCGACTGTCAGCCCCATGTTTTGGAGTTTTGTGAAACTTGGAACAGGGAGATTGGCGTTGTCTTCTTTTTTCATTTTTCTGTAAAATTAGAGATGATGTTTTCTATTTCTTTTTTTGCAGTTTCCAAATCGTCATTTATCAAAACTTGGTCAAATAAATGCTGATAGCCAAGCTCTTCCTGAGCCTTGTTCACGCGGGTTTTTATGGTTTCTAAACTGTCTGTATTTCTTTTGATTAGGCGTTTTTCAAGTTCTTCTATGGATGGCGGAGCGATGAAAATACTCATTGCTTGGTCTCCGAAAATCTTTTTTAAATTAACTCCACCGACTACATCCACATCGAAAATCACCGTTTTTCCGTTCTTCCAGATTCGTTCTATTTCAGATTTCAGCGTTCCGTAGAATTTGTCAGCATAGACCTCTTCATGCTCCACAAAGGCATCTTCGGAAATTTTTTTTCTAAATTCATCAGGCGTTAGGAAATAGTAGTCTTTTCCGTGCGCTTCGCCTTCTCTTGGTGCTCTTGTAGTTGCAGAAATGGAAAATTCTAAATGTGGGAAATTCTCTAAACTATGCTTTACTAAAGTGGTTTTTCCGCTTCCAGATGGAGCCGAAAATATGATGACTTTGTTCATTTTATGTTAAATTTGAGTTTTTAAAATAGAATCAATGTTTTAATGAAAATTTTTTATAAAACATTGAGCGTCTGTTCTTTTATCTTTTCTAAATTGTCTTTCATCATGACCACTATTTTTTGGATTTCATGATGATTGGCCTTTGAGCCCAAAGTATTGATTTCCCGTCCGATTTCTTGACTGATGAAACCCAATTTTTTTCCGTTAAAATCCTCATTGTTAAGGACTTCCAAGAAATATTTCAAATGCTGTGTAAGACGGACTTTTTCTTCGGAAATGTCCAGTTTTTCTACAAAATACGCCACTTCTTGGTAAAATCTGGTTTCGTCCAGTTGCTCAAAATCCTTTAAAGAAGAGAGATAGCGCTCTTTTATAGTAGAAATTCGCTCCTCCTCAAAAGGCTGAACCTGTCCCAGCAGTTCTTCGATGTTTTTGATGTTCTTGGTGAGTTCTTCTCCTAAAATTTCTCCCTCGGTTTTTCTAAAATTAGAAAATTCCATAACTGCCTTATTTATAGTTTCTTGCAGGAGATTCCATTCGTTGTCAGAGAGTTCTTCCGTTTTGCACTGGATGGTTTCAGGCATTCTTATTGCCATTTTAAGATATTCAAAATCAGTAGCTTCTGGCGAACATTGGCGAAGCTGCTCCATGTAGGATTTTATAATTTCTTGGTTGATTTTCACATCATTCGCGCCATCCAAAGATTCACAAGTGATGAAACAATCTACTTTTCCTCGCAAAAGCTTGTCATTCAGTGATTTTCTGATTTCAAGTTCTTTTTCTTTAAAACGGAGAGGGAGTTTTATACTGAGGTCGAACGATTTGCTGTTGAGAGATTTGATATCAACATTTATTTTCTTACCTTCAAAAATGGCTTCAGCTCTTCCGAAACCAGTCATTGACAATATCATAAAAATCTTATTTTATGCACAAATATAAACTATTTAAGAGAAATATTTTTAAAAATCTACGAAATAGAATTAATTTTGCGGATATATTTAAGGATAATGCTTTATATTTTTGTATCGGTTTTGATAATTTTCCCTGTATTGATGGGCTTTGGGCGCTTTTCTCAAAAGATATTTGGAGAGTTTTGGGAAGGGCTTTCCGCACAGCTGGTCTTAGGGATATTATTTTTGATGACTGTATGGAGTGTTTTGTCTTTTTTTGTTCCGTTAAATATTGATTTAGAGCGAATTACTGTTGGTTGTGGTTTTTTCTTGTTTTTTTATTTTCAGTCGTATAAAGAATTTCTGAAAATAGACCGAAAAAACTGGCTTTTGTGGGGAGGTTTTAGTTTGGTTTCTTTGGTTGTGGGCAGTGGTTATCCCTTTATTTTAGACCATTTTGGGTATTATGTTCCTACGATTAAGTGGCTTTCTGAGTATGGGCTGGTAAAAGGAATTACGAATTTGGACTGGGTGCTGGGGCAGATGTCGCCATGGCATGTTTTTCAGGCAGGATTTTCGCATTTTTCAGATGGATTTCTGAGGATAAATGTGCTTCTTCTGATGATATTTTTCTTGTATATTATTGAGAAAAAATCATGGATAATGCTCTGTTTTTCACCTGTGTTGTTCTTTTTTGTGCAGTCACCGAGCCCAGACTTGCCAGCGATAGTTTTTTCTTTAATTATTTTAAATGAAATTTTAACTAAAAATAAAGAATTTGCCCTGCTTTTTGCCTTTTCAGTTTTGGTTTTCAGTATCAAACCTACGATGCTTTGGCTGCCGATTTTGGCTTTCCTTTATCCGGTTTTAATTTTCAGAAAAGGATTGAAATTCATTTGGTTAGGGTGTTTGTTTGGTGTTTTGTACTGCGTGAAAAATATTTGGACTTTCGGTTATCCTTTTTTTCCAATTCAGTTTTTGGATTTGGGTTTTAGCTGGAAACCATATGACGAGTTATTCATTTCATCGAGCGAGGTCGCTGTTTTAAAGACATTTGATTTACAATATTCTTTGGAAGAAATTTCCCAATTTTCAGCGGTGGAATATTTTGTGAACTGGCTTTTCTTGGATGGGATAAAGGGCGTTATCAATGTCGGTTTGATATTAGTTTTGCTGGTTTTTGGGATTTTTTCATGGAAACAAAAGAATAAAATCACAGGAATGATTTTTCTCTGCATCTTGGTCAAAAGTATTTTTGTTATCTGTTTTTCAGCACAGTATAGATTTTTCATCGATGTGTTTTTTGTGTTTTTTGTGGTGGTTTTTAGAGAAGTTTTTTCTAAAAAATGGTGTTTGGGAATTTTCTCTGGTTTGAGTGTTTTGATAGTCAGTATTTTGGCTTTTCCTCAGATTTTGCAGGAAAAAATTCCAAGTTTTAATTTGGGATTTGTGATGAGAAATTTTGAAGCGAAACAGATTTATAAACCTTTGTATTACTCTCTAAATAAGCACGATACATTTACTGTTGGCAATCTGGAATTTAATGTTCCGAGGGATTATGTCTTTGGGTTTGACACGGTTTTGCCGGTTCTCACGCCTCATCAGCTGGAAGCGTTTTACGAATTGGGGATTTTTCCTCAAAAAATAGGAAAAACTCTTAACCAAGGTTTTGTTTGGAAAAAACTAAATTTTCAGGAAAAAAAATACCTGAAAAACATCATTGAAAAAATTCAAAAATAAAATTTTGATTTCTTAGGATTTTGTATCTTTGCGCGATGTTTGGGACATTGGGCAATTATCTGACTTTTTCTTCCTTTGGTGAGAGCCATGGGGAGGCTTATGGTGGAATTTTGACCAATATTCCAGCAGGCGTGAAAATCAATTTTGATGAGATTCAGCATCAGCTAAATAGAAGAAAACCAGGGCAGTCGGCTATCGTTACACAGAGAAAAGAGGCGGATGAAGTGAGGTTTCTTTCAGGGATTTTTGAAGGGAAAACCACTGGAATGCCGATAGGTTTTTTGGTTGAAAATGAAAATCAAAAAACAAAAGATTATGAGCATTTGGCTCGTGCCTATCGCCCATCTCATGCAGATTATACATATGACCAAAAATTTGGTTTTAGGGATTACCGAGGCGGCGGGCGTTCTTCTGCGAGGGAAACTCTGAACTGGGTAGTGGCAGGGACTTTGGCGAAACATCTGCTGCCAGAAGTTGAGATTTATTCTTATGTGTCATCGGTGGGGGAAATATCTTGCACAAAGCCATATCAGGAGCTTGATTTTTCAAAAATAGATGAAAATGAAGTGAGATGCCCAGATGAAACTACTGCAAAGCTCATGATAGAGCGGATAGAACAAGCGAGAAAAAAAGGCGATACAGTAGGCGGAACGATAACCTGTGTGATAAAAAACGCACCGAAAGGCTTGGGAGAGCCTGTTTTTAATAAACTTCATGCAGAGCTGGGAAAGGCGATGCTTGGCATTAATGCTTGTAAAGGTTTTGAGTATGGGACAGGATTTGAGGGAGCAAAAATGTCTGGCTCGGTGCAAAATGATATTTTCAATGCTGATGGAACTACCAAAACCAACCATTCGGGTGGGATACAAGGAGGAATTTCTAACGGAATGGATATTTATTTCCGAGTGGCGTTTAAGCCTGTTTCTACGCTGATGATGCCGCAGGAAAGCATAGATAATGCAGGGAATATCATAAAATTAGAAGGAAAAGGAAGACATGACCCATGTGTGCTGCCAAGAGCAGTTCCCATTGTGGATACTCTTTCAGCATTCGTTTTAGCGGATATGTATCTCATTGATAAACAGAGAAAAATTTAATAAAAAACAAAATGAAAAAATATTGGGAAAAAGGAATTTCTTTTGAGGAATATTTCAAGAAAACAGAAGAAATTGTCAATAAAGACGAAGAAAAACTAACTCCAGCAGAAAAAGAAATGCTGGAATATTATAAACTGGGAGTGCAGAGAATGAGCAGAATGATGAAGGTCTATAAACCTGATGAAGAACAGGTGAAAACCCTTGAAAATAAGAATTTTAAAGGAAAAATTCTGATTATTTCCGAAGGTTGGTGCGGAGATGCAGGGCAGACAGTGCCAGCAGTTTCGCTATTTTTCGAAGGGAGAAACGAGGTGAAAATCGTATATCGTGATGAAAATCCGGATTTGATAGACCAATTCCTAACCAACGGAACTCGTTCTATTCCTATCGTGGTTATTTTAGATGAAAACGATGGAGTGATAGCACACTGGGGGCCGAGACCTGCCTATGGAACAGAACTATTGAAAAAATACAAAGCAGACCCAGAAAACTACCCTAAAACTCAGTTTTACAATGATTTACAAGTCTATTATGCGAAAAATAGAGGGTATGATGTAATCACTGAAATATTAGATTTAATTTAAAAATAAAGAAAAATTATGGCAAATACACCTTCAAATATGCTGGCATTAGGAACAAAAGCTCCATTTTTTGAGCTGCCTAATCCTGCGAAAAACAACGAGTTACAGAGTTTAGAAGATTTAAAGGGAAGCAAAGGAACTTTGGTTATTTTCATGTGTAACCACTGTCCGTTTGTGATTCATGTAATAGAAAAACTGGCTGAACTTTACGAAGATTATAAAGGGAAAGGAATAGAGTTTATCGCGATAAATTCTAATGATGTGATAAATTATCCAGCTGACTCGCCAGAGCTTATGGTGGATTTTGCGGAGGAAAAAGGTTTCACTTTTCCGTATTTGTACGATGAGAGCCAAGCTGTGGCAAAGGCCTATAATGCGGCATGTACGCCAGATTTTTATTTCTTTGATGACAAGCTGGATTTGATTTATCGTGGTCAAATGGATGATTCCAGACCTGGAAATAATAAGGAGATTACGGGCGAGGATTTAGTCATTGCTTTTGAAAATCTTTTGGCAGGTCAGCCGCAGGAAGAATTGCAGAGACCGAGCCTTGGATGTAACATTAAATGGAAATAAAGACCGATGAAAATCACTTTAAACAGAATAAATGACGATTTTCTTTTCGAATGTGCGAATGAAAATGGTCAGAAAATCTTGCTTAACAATATAGGCGAGGACAAAAACAATGGTGTGAGCCCTATGGAGGCTCTGCTGATGTCTGTGGCGGGCTGCAGTGGAATAGATGTGGTCAGTATTCTAAAAAAACAGAAACAGCAGATTACCAGTTTTTCCGCAGAGGTAGAAGGCGAGAGAGTAGTAGAAGGGGAGGCGAAGCCATTTAGAAATATAATGGTAAAATTCTATGTG
>CALHQK010000085.1 GCA_938037185.1 uncultured Riemerella sp. | reverse complement strand
TCACGATGATGCACATGGGCATTCAGAAGGACACTAAAAAAGAATTTTAATTTTAAATATATAATTTTAACTAAATATTTTTTATTATGGAAGCAGTAAAAGAAACAGTACATGCGTTGTCTTTCTTGAATTATGCGGCAATTTCAATTGCTGTATTAGGAGTAGCTTACGGTATTTCTAAAATTGGTTCTCACGCGATGGATGCTATCGCTAGACAACCAGAAGCGGCTGATAAGGTGCAAGCAGCGATGTTGATCGCTTGTGGTCTTATCGAAGGTGCTGGACTTATCGGATTGATTTTCAGTGCTCCGTTCATGAAGTAATTTTAACTGATAATCTTGGTAATACGGTTGGTGCTTACCAAGATTATTTTAAAATTTTGTATTAAAAAATATTTAAAGTAAAATAAAAAATAAAATAATTTAGAAATGATAACACCGGGATTAGGTTTAGTTGTTTGGATGACTCTTACTTTTTTGATATTGATGTTTCTTTTGGCAAAATATGCATGGAAACCAATTCTTAATGCACTTAATGAGAGAGAAACAACAATCGTAGATGCTCTTAACCAAGCTAAATTGGCAAGAGAAGAGGTTCAGAATTTAAAAGCTGAAAACGAAAGAATTATCCAAGAAGCTAAAATAGAAAAGGATAATATATTGAGAGAAGCAAGAGAAATCAGAGATAGAATGATTAACGAAGCGAAAGATACAGCTAAAGTAGAAGGAGAAAAAATGATAGAGGCTGCTAGACATTCTATCGCTATGGAAAAAGCTGCTGCTATAGATGATATGAAAAAGCAAATCAGTTCTTTATCTGTGGATATTGCTGAAACTATATTGAAGAAAAAATTGGATAATAAAGATGCCCAAAATGATTTGGTGGCTAATTTATTAAATGATAAAAACTTAAACTAATCCTTATGAGTAACACAACAAAAGTTGCTAAAAGATATGCTCAGGGATTGTTGGATTTTACAACAGAAACTGGCAACACGGAAACTGTATTCAACGAAATGAAAGATGTGGCAGAAACTATTTCTGGTTCTAAAGAATTGAGAAGTTTTTTCGCTACGCCTATTATAGACTACAGAAGAAAGCAGAGTGTTGCAAGTGAGATTTTTTCTAAATTTTCTGTTGTAACTAAAAACATGATTACCCTTGTTATCAAGCAGGGAAGAGAAAAATATTTAGAAGATATTGCTAAAGAATATGTAGAGAAAGTAGAGGAGATGAATGGAGTACAGAAGGTAACCCTTACAACTGCTGAAGAACTTTCTCAACAGAGCCTAGATCAGATTGTAAAAACTTCATCTTTGATAGATGTAAATAAAAAGTATAAGATAAAGTCTATAATAAAACCAGAGCTTATCGGTGGATATATCCTAAGAGTAGGAGACCAGCAGATTGATAACTCGGTAAGAACACATTTGGCTAATCTTAGAAAAGAATTTCAACTTAATTAGAAAAAACAACCAATAAAATGGCAGGAATAAATCCAGCAGAAGTATCTGCAATATTGAAACAACAGTTAGCAAATTTTGATACTCAGTCTAATGTAGAAGAGGTAGGAACCGTATTACAAGTAGGAGATGGTATTGCTCGTATTTATGGTTTGGAAAATGTACAGTACGGAGAATTAGTAAAATTTGAAAGTGGAGTTGAAGGAATTGTATTAAACCTTGAAGAGGATAATGTAGGGGTGGCTCTACTTGGAGAATCTAAGAGAGTAAAAGAAGGTGATACAGTAAATAGAACTAAAAGAATTTCTTCTATCAAAGTAGGAGAAGGGCTTTTGGGAAGAGTAGTAGACACTTTGGGTAATCCTATCGATGGTAAAGGTCCTATTGGAGGTGATTTATATGATATGCCTTTGGAGAGAAAAGCTCCTGGGGTTATCTATCGTCAGCCAGTTAATGAGCCTTTGCAAACAGGTATCGTTGCGATAGACTCTATGATTCCTATCGGAAGAGGGCAAAGAGAGTTGATTATTGGTGACCGTCAGACAGGTAAAACTACGGTAGCGATAGACACGATCCTGAACCAAAAAGAATTTTATGATGCAGGTCAGCCTGTATTCTGTATATATGTAGCAGTAGGACAAAAAGGTTCTACAGTAGCTCAAATCGTAAGAACACTAGAAGAAAGAGGCGCAATGGCTTATACGGTAGTAGTAGCAGCTAATGCTTCTGACCCTTCTCCAATGCAGGTGTATGCTCCAATGGCAGGGGCTGCTATCGGAGAGTATTTTAGAGATACAGGACGCCCAGCATTGATAGTTTATGATGATTTATCTAAACAAGCGGTAGCATATAGAGAGTTGTCACTTCTATTAAGAAGACCACCAGGGCGTGAGGCTTATCCTGGGGATGTATTCTACCTCCACTCAAGATTGTTAGAAAGAGCAGCGAAAATCATCAAAGATGATACCATCGCATCTCAAATGAATGACCTTCCAGAAACATTGAAACCTATGGTAAAAGGTGGTGGTTCATTGACAGCGCTTCCTATCATCGAAACTCAGGCAGGGGATGTGTCTGCATATATTCCTACCAATGTGATTTCTATTACAGATGGACAGATTTTCTTGGAATCTGATCTATTCAACTCAGGGGTAAGACCAGCGATTAATGTGGGTATCTCTGTATCAAGGGTAGGGGGTAATGCTCAGATTAAATCAATGAAGAAAGTTTCAGGAACATTGAAACTTGACCAAGCTCAATATAAAGAATTAGAAGCATTTGCTAAATTCGGTTCTGACCTAGATGCTGCTACTTTAGCGGTAATTTCTAAGGGAGAAAAGAATGTGGAAATTCTAAAACAGCCAGTAAACTCACCGCTTCCAGTGGAAGATCAAGTAGCGATGATTTATGCTGGAACAGAAAACTTGTTAAAAGACATTCCTGTAGCAAAAGTGAGAACATTCCAAAAAGAATATGTAGGATTATTAAAAACTGCACATCCAGAGGTAATGTCTGCGCTAAAAGCTGGTAAAATCGATAAAGATTTGACAGATGTGTTGAAACAAGTAGCATTAGATTTAGTAGCGAAATACAATAATTAAAATATAAACCAATTTGTTCTAAAATTTTTAGGACATAAAAAAGTAAGTTTATCAGATGGCGAATTTAAAGGAGATTAGAGGCAGAATAACATCTATATCATCTACGATGCAGATTACGAGTGCGATGAAGATGGTTTCGGCAGCGAAACTAAAAAAAGCACAAGATGCCATTACGA
This sequence comes from uncultured Riemerella sp., assembly GCA_938037185.1. Classification (GTDB taxonomy): domain Bacteria; phylum Bacteroidota; class Bacteroidia; order Flavobacteriales; family Weeksellaceae; genus JABCPE02. The sequence continues at coordinate 24,083 of CALHQK010000085.1, read as the reverse complement.
TGCTTAGACCTTATTCTGAAAAACTTCAGGAACTTATTCAAAAAGTGAGTACAGGTTCTGAAGGAAGTTTGTCAGAGTATGCTCAGAAAAGAGAAGTCAAAAAAATACTTTATATCGCTATTTCTTCTAATAGAGGTTTGGCAGGAGCTTTTAACTCATCAGTGATTAAAGAGCTGAATGCTAATTATAAACAAAAAGAAGATGTAGAAATAGAGGTTCTTACGATAGGGAAAAAGGTTTTTGATGCGGTAAGAAGAGTGAGAACGGTATATGATAACCAAAGTTCTATTTACGATAGTATAAGTTTTGAGGCTGTTTCTAAACTGACTAGTGCTGTGATGAAAGACTTCAGCGAAGGGATTTTTGATGAAGTGTATTTGGTTTATAATAAATTTATCAATGCAGCAACGCAGGAGGTAAGAACTGAGCAGTTACTACCGATTACGATGCCAGAACAAGCTGAAGAGGATGCAGAATCAGACTACATCTTTGAACCTGATAAGCAGACGATATTGGAAACATTGATTCCTAAGTCTATAAAAACACAGGTTTATAAGGCGTTATTAGATTCTATAGCATCTGAGCACGGAGCAAGGATGACCGCGATGCATAAAGCGACAGACAATGCTAATGCTCTGAAAAATGAACTCGTTATCTTCTATAACAAGGCTCGTCAGGCTGCAATTACTAATGAAATATTAGAAATTGTTTCTGGTGCAGAAGCATTAAAAAAGGATAAGATTATATCATAATATAAGGTTTTAAAGTTGAAAATGAGTATCAGAAAAACTGATACTCATTTTTTATGCGCAATCATGATTGTTTAATTTTATTTTGTTTATTCATCGGATATTTTTTAATGTTGTTTAATTGTAAATTAAGGCAAAATGATATTGGATTTTATAACCTGTTTATTTATAGTGTATTAGAATGAGTGTGGAAAACTTTCATAAGAGATGATTTTTATAGAGAGTATTTATTTCTACTTTTGCAAATGCTAATCTGAAAAAGTATCATCATGGGAATATTTGATAAAAGAGAAAATTACAAACCGTTTGAATATCCAGAAATCATGCAGTTTGTAGATTCCATGAATAAGTCCTTCTGGGTGCATTCTGAGGTGGAATTTACAGCTGATATTCAGGATTTCAAGGCGAATTTAAGTCCGATAGAAAAAGAAGCTGTAAAGAGAGCTTTGCTGGGAATAGCACAAGTGGAGGTTTCTGTGAAAACTTTTTGGGGAGACCTTTATGACCTTTTCCCGAAGCCTGAATTTAACGGGCTTGGTGCTACTTTTGCCGAATGTGAATTTAGGCATTCGGAGGCATATTCAAGATTGTTGGAAGTATTAGGTTACAATAATGAATTTGAAAACCTGCTAGAAGTTCCTATTTTCAAGGAAAGAAATCAAGTTTTGAAGGAGTATCTTTCTAAAAATAAAGAAAACGCTTTGGAGAGAATTTTATTTTTTACTTTGATTATAGAAAACGCTTCTTTATTTAGCCAGTTTGCGACTATTTTATCATTCACTCGTTTTAAGGGATATATGAAAAATGTAGCGAATATCATTGCTTGGACATCGGTGGATGAGCAGACCCACGCCAATGCTGGAATTTTTATTATCAAAAAGATTTTTGAAGAAAATCCAGACATGAAAGAAAGAGGAATGAAGGAGATAGAAGGCTTTATGAAAAACTATATAGAGCTGGAAGATAAGATGCTAGATTGGATTTTTGAAAATGGAGAACTTGACTTTTTCAGCAAAAAAGACTTGGCTAACTATATGAGATACAGACTGGATGACTCTTTGGTACAGCTGGGATTGGGCAGACCTTTTGGGATAACAGGAGATGAAATAAAGCCAATGCTTTGGTTTGAGGAAGAAGTTTTCGCGAATGAACTAGATGATTTCTTTGCGAAAAGACCAACAGCATACACAAAACACGATAAATCCATCACGGAGGACGATTTATTCTAAACTCTAAAAACAATAATAAAACCATGTATAGTAGAATTCAACAAGAGAAAGAATTGAGCCTAAATGATGACTTCCGTTTGGGTGAGTATATCTATATGGGAATGGGATTAGTGGGAGAGCATAGAGTGTGTATTTCAGTGGGTTACAAAATAGAATATTGCATAAAAAAAGCAAAACAATTTGCGGAAGCAGACCCAAATGTGAAATTTACCCATGTCAATAAAGTGAAAGTAGGAGAGCTGGAACCCTGTGAAAGATTTGAAATAGAATAAATTACAAAAATAATTATATGAAATATTTTGTAGAAAATAAGGTAGGAACACAAAAACAAATCCTATGTGTATTTGCCAATATATCTAAAGAAGAACTGCACGAGAAGATTAAACAAAGGATGGCAGATGCAGGCTACAAAGCACTTTCTGAAAATATTGAAAATACAATCTACGAAAAAGGAAATAGAACGCTGAGACTTTTATTTGGAATATTTGTTGATTATTTTAAATGTTCTATCCATATCAGTGAAAATGAAAATAATCAAATAGAAGTATTTGTAAAAAAAGAAACTACGGGATTTTCAGGAGGAATTATCGGAATGACTCAAGTAGATGATAAGCTGAAATCAGTATATAAGCTCTTAGAAACTTTGTAATTCATTTCTGATGGAGTTTAGAAAAGCGAAACAAGCAGATTTTGAGCAGATTTGGGAGATCATTTCTTTTGCAAAGGAAACTCGTAAAAACGAAGGCAGCGCCCAGTGGCAGGACGGCTATCCAAATGAAGAAACGATACAAAATGATATTCAGAAAGGATATGGTTTTGTTTTTGAGGAAGAGGGCGTTGTGAATCTTTATGCTGCGATTATTTTTGACAAAGAACCTGCTTATGAAGAATTAAAAAGCTGGGAAGGGCAGGGAGATTATCTCACGCTCCACAGAATAGCGGTTTCCAAAGAAGCAAAAGGAAAAGGTTTGGGACAAAAAATCCTGCAGGGAGCCGAAAAATTAGCAAAAGAAAAGGGAATAGAAAGTATCCGCATAGATACTAATTTTGATAATATTCCGATGCTGAAAATTATAGAAAAAGAAGGCTATAAATACCGAGGAGAAGTGTATTTCCGAGGCAGTGCTAGAAAAGCATTTGAGAAGATTTTAAAATAAAATTATATTTAGAACAGAGAAAAAAGCGATGGAAGAAAAAACAAACATTTGGTGGTTCAATGAAGAATCAGAACAAATGCTTAACAGAGGATATTTACTAAAAGGCGAAACATTAGAAGGAGCTATAGATAGAATAACTGAAGCCGCAGCAAAGAGGCTGTATAAACCAGAATTAAAGGAGGCTTTTAAGGAAATGATTGTCAAAGGATGGATTTCTTTTTCATCTCCTGTATGGGCAAATATGGGGACACAGAGAGGGCTTCCTATTTCGTGTTTCAATGTCCATGTGCCAGACAGCATAGAGGGAATTACCCACAAAATGGGAGAAGTTATCATGCAGACTAAGATAGGTGGCGGAACTTCGGGATATTTCGGTGAGCTGAGACACAGAGGAACAGCGGTTACGGATAATGGCAAATCTTCTGGAGCAGTTTCTTTCATGAAATTATTTGATACTGCAATGGATGTGGTATCACAGGGAGGAGTGAGAAGAGGGGCTTTTGCGGCGTATTTAGATATTGACCATGACGATGTAGAGGAGTTTTTGCAAATCCGAGACATCGGTAATCCTATTCAGAATTTGTTCATGGGGGTTTGTGTGCCAGATTATTGGATGCATGAAATGATAGAGGGAGACACGGATAAGAGAAGGATTTGGGCTAAAGTATTGGAAAGCCGCCAGCAGAAAGGAATGCCATATATTTTCTTTACGGATAATGTAAATAGAAATAAACCGCAAGTTTATAAAGATAAAGGATTGACTATCAATGCTTCTAATCTTTGTTCTGAAATCATGCTGCCTTCCACGGCAGAGGAAAGTTTTATCTGCTGTTTGTCTTCCATGAATTTGGAGCTTTATGATGAGTGGAAAGATACGAACGCGGTGAAATTAGCCATTTACTTCCTTGATGCAGTTTTATCTGAATTTATTGAGAAAACAGAAGGGAATTATTACCTTTCAGCAGCGAGAAATTTTGCGATTCGCCACCGAGCATTGGGATTAGGAGTTTTGGGGTATCATTCTTATTTACAGCGAAATATGATTCCTTTTGAGAGTATGGAAGCGAAAATGTTTAATGCAAAAGTATTTAAACAAATCCAAGAGCAGTCATTAGCAGCTTCTAAGGAATTAGCGGAAATCTACGGAGAACCAGAATTGATGAAAGGTTATGGACTGAGAAATGCAACCACTATGGCGATAGCGCCTACGACATCCAGCTCGGCTATTTTAGGGCAGACTTCACCAGGGATAGAGCCGTTTGCGTCTAATTATTACAAAGCTGGTTTGGCTAAAGGAAATTTCATTAGAAAAAATAAATATTTAGCTAAGTTATTGGAAGAGAAAGGATTGGATACGGAAGATGTTTGGAGAGATATTATGCTAAACCATGGTTCTGTTCAGCATATGACCCAGCTTACTCAGGAGGAAAAAGATGTGTTTAAGACCTTTAAGGAGATTTCACCTTTGGAAATCGTAACTCAGGCGGCACAGAGACAACAATATATAGACCAAGCGCAATCTTTAAACCTAAATATTCCTTCTTCTATGCCGATAAAAGATGTGAATAAAGTGATAATAGACGCTTGGAAATTAGGAGTAAAAACGCTTTATTATCAGCGTTCGCAGTCTGTTTCTAAGGAATTAGTTGTTAATTTTATGAATTGTTCAAGTTGTGAAGCGTAATGATAAATAAAAGTGTAAGCTTATTTTAGCTTACATTTTTATTTTAAAATCTATCTTTTTTATTTCTTTTAGTTGTTTTTCAGCATTAATAGGGTAGTCTTTAGTTTTATAGCCTTGTTTTTGGTCTTCTATGATTCGTTCTAGTATTTTTCTTATATATTCTTTTAAAGGGATGAATTTATAATCATAGTTCTTATAAAATATTTCTCCTTTTTTATTGACCCAGAGACTATTGTTTGGGCTATTATATTTCTCTTGACCATAGAAGTTTTTTAGTTCATAATAGGGCAGATATTTATTAGGACGATTTACAATTTCGTAATGGTTTATAATTTTTTTGTCAAAAGGATGATTAATTTCTGTTAGGATTTCTAATTGATTGATTTCATCTACTATTTTTTGTTCAATATTGTTATAAACAAAAGGGTAAGGATAGTATTTCCCTTCATATAAATAGTCTTTTGGATTATTAGATTTTTTCAGAGGCTTCACTTTTATTCCTTTTTTATTGATGAGATAAGAGGTTGATTTTTTGGAAATAGGGGCTATAAACCAATGTTCTCCTCCTTTATCAAATTCCCTTTTCCATCCACCTGTATAGACTATTGCATAGCCGTAGTTAAATTGAGTTGCAAAATCCCATTTTGCAGGTAGAACTTTCTTCCCAAACCAATCTACAAATCCCATTTTATTTTTTTCTACATATCGTCTCAGTCCTTCTTCCCAAATATCATTTCCATTATCAAACCACTGTGGATAGTATAGAAATTTTCCATTTCTATCATAGACTTCTCCTGCCTCTATTCGTGGGTTATCTTTATCATATTTTTTATTTTTAAAGGAAGTCCCCCAAAACTCTATTGTAGGTTCATTTATAGGGTTTTCTGTATCATAGATTCTAAATCCCGAAAATTGAGCAGGGATGATGATTTTCCCCTTTTCATTTTTCACACCTACCAAAGCGCTGTCAGAAGTATAAAAATAATATAATTTCTCTTGTGTAAACGCTAATTTCCCGATTAATAGGATGAGAATAAGGATTATTTTTCTCATATTTTAAAACTTTCTAACAAAGGTAATTAATTTTTGCTACTATAATTTAAAAAATTCCGATATTTGGGATTATTTTTAATTTATGCTTAATCAATTATATACCAATCGGAGAACAGGAAACTCGGATAGCACTAGTGCTTCAAGGACTGATTTTCAGCGGGATTTTGACCGAATAATTTTCTCGGTTTTTTTAAGAAAAAAGCACTCAATTTTTGAGTGCTTTTTTGTAGTATAAACTATTCTTTAATTCCATTTTTCTCTTTTCCTTTAAGAAAATCATAGGCAAGAAGTGATGCGATGAATATGGTAGAGAAAGTACCGGAAACAATTCCAAGGAGTAAGGCAAACATGAAGCCTCTCAAGTTTTCTCCACCGAAAATAAATATCGCTAAAATAACTAATAATACCGTAAATGAAGTGTTTATCGTTCTTCCTAATGTGCTGGAAATCGCATCATTAAACAATTCTGTAAGCGTTCTGGATTTCCCCTCTTTTAAGTATTCTCGGATTCGGTCAAAGATAATTACCGTATCATTGATTGAATAACCCAATATCGTTAAGATAGCAGCAATAAAATCTTGGTTGATTTCCATGTTGAACGGCATCACATTATAAAATAATGAGAATGAACCTAAAATGATAATGGAGTCAAACGCAAGCCCAATAATTGCTCCCAATGAAAACTGCCATTTTCTAAATCTTATTAAAATATAGGCGAAAATACCTAATAATGAAGCAATTACAGATAATGCACCGCCTGTCTTTATATCGTCTGCCACGGTAGGTCCTACTTTGGTAGAAGAAACAATACCAATTGGATTTTTATCCGTTGTTTTGAATTCTTCCAAACTTAACTGAGATGGCAGTTCGTTTTTCAGACCTGTGTAGAGTTTCTGCTCTATTTCTTGGTCTGCCGCTAATGATTCATCATCAATTTTATAATCCGTGGTTATTTTTAATTGCTGTGCATTTCCGAAAGTTTTGATGTCAATAGAGCTGTTTTCTCCTTTATCATTTTTGAAAACATTTGAAAGACTTTCTTTTACCTTTTCAGTGTCTATATCTTTGTCAAATCTAATAACAAAACTTCTTCCTCCGGTAAAATCTATTCCGTATTTAAATCCATTAACAGCAATAGAACTAATGGAAACAGCAACAAGAAGCGCAGAAAAAACATATGCGATTTTTCTTTTTTTAACGAAATTTATCCAAATATTTCGGAATAAATTTTTCGTCATTGGTGTCCATACAGAAAGAGATTTGCCTTTGTTCAATCTGCTGAAAATCATCACCCTTGACAATAATACCGAAGTGAAAAGAGTCATAATCAAACCGATGAGCAATGTTACCGCAAATCCTTGTATAGGACCAGTTCCGAAGACATAAAGGACAACCGCCGTAAGGATGGAAGTAAGCTGTCCATCTATAATTGCCGACAAGGCATCATTAAATCCATCTGTGTAGGCCTGTTTGATGTTTTTTCCTGCAAAAAGCTGTTCTTTTGTCCTTTCATAGATGATTACATTGGTATCCACAGCCATAGCCATTGTCAAAACAATACCAGCAATCCCTGGCAGGGTAAGGGTGGCATTCATGGCATCCATAATTCCGAAAAGGAAAAACAGGTTGAAAATCATAGTGATAACAGCATAAACTCCTGCTCCGCCGTAGTAAAAAATAATATAAGCAATGATGATGCAGAATGCAGCAGCAAATGACCAAAGCCCAGCCTGAATAGACTCATCCCCGAGAGATGGCCCCACTACATCGGCCTGAACGATTTTTGCACTTGCAGGAAGTTTCCCTGCGGCCAATACATTTACTAAATCTTCTGCCTCTTCCTGAGTAAAATTCCCAGTAATCTGTGAACTTCCATTAGGAATAGGCTGATTTACATTCGGAGCTGTATATACTCGGTTATCCAGCGTAATCGCGATAGGTCTTCCCACATTCTTTTCTGTAAGGGTTTTCCATTCTTTAGTTCCGTTGGCATCCATTTGCATATCAACCACTACTCTTCTATGCTGGTCAAAATCTACTCTGGCGCTTTCCACAGCCCCGTCAATAGGTGCTTTTTTGTTTATATTACTTCTAATAGCGTATAGGGATAATTGTTCAGGTGTCTGTGAATCAGGCTTATAAGCCCACATGAACTCCGTATATTTTATATTAGGAAGTCTATTTTCCTTAACAATTTTACTGTTTAAAATTTTGTTTATCGCTGCTGTATCAGATAGTTTTACATTTGCAATGGTATTAGGGCTGATTTGATTTAAGTTAAGAGCTTTAATAAAATTAAAATTATTATGAACTCCCATAGAATCGCCTTTTGCAGCAACTACTGAAGCGATTTTTTCAAGATAAGGTGCCACTTCATCAATTTGCTGAACTTCCCAAAATTGAAGTTTAGCAGAAGTCTGAAGCAGTTGCTTTACCCTATCAATATCCTTAATCCCAGGCATTTCTACCAAGATTCTTCCTGTTCCAGGGACTTGCTGTACATTGGGCTGTGTAACGCCCATTTTATCAATACGGGTTCTGATAACCTCATAGGCTGCCCCTATACTGGTGTTTATTTTATTGGTAATAATTTTTTTAACTTCTTCATCAGGAGTGTTGAACTTAATTTCACTGCTTAAATTCTGTGTTCCAAATATTTCTGGATTAGAGAGTTTTAAGTTTGCTCCCTTTTCTTTATTTACCGCATCAAATTGAGTAAAGAAATTCTCAATATAAGAATTCGTAGAATTGGCCTGAACTTTGTCTGTTCTATCCAAAGCCTCTATTAGAATGGGATTTGCAGAATAATTGGTTAAATTATTCACCAAATCTCTTTGGTTGATTTCCAAAAGCACATTGATTCCGCCTTTCAGGTCTAGCCCGAGCTTCATTTCGCGCTCTTTGGCATCGGTATAGTATAATTTCGTAAAATAAAGATTCAGCGTGTCTTTGGATAGTTTTTCAATTTCCTTTTGATACTTTTCCGTGTTGTTTCCTGCCGCTGCTTTTGCTTCTGTTTCTATTTTGTTGGCATACCAAGTAGGTAAGAGCTCATTAAGGCAAATAAGCCCAAGAGCGACTGCAATAGTGGTAATAAGTCCTTTTCCCTGCATTGTTGTTAAATTATTTTTAAAATTTAATCGGCAAATATAATGATTTTTAATAAAATATCTTTTGGATATTAAAAAATATTGGATTTTTTCCTGAAAAAATTTCTACCTTTAACGAAAAATTTTAATAATGAATTTAGAACAAATTCTCAATTATAGACGCTCTGTGCGATACTATAGTGACACAAAATTAATTGATACAGAAAAGGTTGCTCATTGTCTGAGATTGGCGCAGCTGGCACCCACGAGTTCCAACATGCAGCTCTATGAAATGTACCATATCACGGACAAAGATGTGCTCAAAAAATTGGCCTCTGCGTGTTTGGAGCAGAGTTCAGCAGATACAGCACAGGAGATGGTGGTTTTCGTGACTCGGCAGGATTTGCATCGTAAGCGTGAAAAAGAAATGCTGCGTTTAGAAGTAGAAAATATCAAGAGAACCAGCCCAGCGGAAAAACAAGAAAAACGCATAAAAAAGTGGGAAATGTATTACGAAAAATTACTTCCAATTATCTATTCTCGTTTTTTTGGAATTTTAGGAATAGCCCGAAAAATAACAGCGCTGGGAATTGGACTTTTTCGCCCTATGATGAGGCAGGTTTCGGAGGCGGATATGCGTGTAGTGGTGCATAAAAGCTGTGGTTTGGTTGCCCAGACTTTTATGCTGGCAATGGCGGAGCAGGGCTATGACACCTGCCCATTAGAAGGCTTTGATAGTTTAAGAGTGAAAAAACTGCTCAAACTGCCCTATGGTGCAGAAATCAATATGGTCGTAACCTGTGGAATCCGCGAAGAAAAGGGCGTTTGGGGAGACAGAACCAGACTTCCTTTTGAAGAAGTGTATAGAAAAATATAAGTCAGAATTATTTTGATTCAAAAGTTGAATTTATACTAAAATTCTTTCTATTTTTACACCAAATTTTTTTTACTGAATGTACCTCATTTTTGACACCGAAACTACGGGATTACCTCAGAACTTTAATGCTCCTTTATCAGATTCTGACAACTGGCCTAGGATGGTGCAGATTGCTTGGCAGCTGCATGATGAAAATGGCGAACTGATAGAGAATCAGGACTATATCATAAAGCCAGAGGGCTATGATATTCCCTTCAATGCGACTAGAATTCACGGAATTTCCACTAAAATGGCGCAGGAACAGGGAAGGGACTTGCAGGAAGTTTTGGAGGAGTTCACCGAAGTGCTCAAGAAAACCAAAGTGGTGGCAGGGCACAATATAGATTTTGACTATAAAATCGTAGGTGCAGAGCTTTTCCGAAAAGGAATAGAGAACACATTAGAAAAAACGCCTTCCGCCGATACTATGGAGCTGGGGACAGATTTTTGTCAGCTGAGCGGAGGGAAAAACGGAAGATACAAATCACCAAAATTAGAGGAACTTTACGAAAAACTCTATGGTAAAAAATTTGATGAAGCCCATAACGCCGCCGCCGATGTGAATGCTACTGCTCAGGTTTTCTTTGAGATGATGCGTATCGGCATAATCCCAGCAGAAAATCTTAAAATTTCCCAAGAGCAGCTGGAAGCCTACCAAAATCTTCACCCTAATCCCATTAAGCCTTTTGCAATCGTTATCAGACGGCAGGTAGAGGATTTTAACAAGAAAAAAACGGTAGATTTCGGGGATACGGATGAGGTGGAAATTGGGGACTACTTTAATTTTCATAATCATAGTATTTTTTCGTCTTTACAATCGACCACTTCCATAGAAGATTTGATAAATAAAGCCAAATCCGATAATTTCCCAGCTGTGGGAATGGTGGATTTGGGGAATATGATGGGGGCTTTTAAGTTTATTTCCGAAGTGGAAAATTATAATTCCAAGGTTAAAAAAGCCCATCAAGAATACATTGGCCAAAAACAAAAAGCCGAGGAAGAAGGTGTAGAATTTTCTGAAACAGAACCACAGCAGAAAACGATAATTCCTGTTTTGGGGTGTGAGTTTTATATCTCGGACAGACCCGAGCAGAAACAGTTTACCAAAGATGACCCAGACAGAAGGACAAATATGGTGCTGCTGGCGAAGAATTTTACAGGTTATAAAAACTTGGCGAAACTCTCAAGTATAGGTTTTGTTAAAGGGTTTTATTTCGGTGTTCCGCGGATTTCCAGACAAATGATTTCGCAGTATAAAGAGGGGCTTATCGCGGTTACTTCTGGGATTTCTGGTGATATTCCAGATGCGATTTTGAATTTTGGGGAGCAGAAAGGGGAAGAACTTTTCAAATGGTGGAAAGAGGAATTTGGCGAGGATTTCTATGTGCAGATTCAGAATCATGGTCTGTACGAAGAAGAGCATGTGAACCAAACTTTACTCCAATTTGCAGAAAAATATGATGTCAAAATTTTAGCCCAAAACGAAACTTTTTATACAGAAAAATCCGATGCTGATATTCAAGATATCGTAAGCTGTATAAAAGATGGGGAAAAACTCTCAACGCCTATTGGTAGAGGTTTTGGGAAGAGGAGAGGACTGGCTTCGCAGGAGTTTTATATAAAAAATACGGAAGAAATCAAACAGGCTTTTCGCCAGTATCCAGATGCATTTGAGGCATATACAGAGCTGTTGCAGAAATTTGAGCCTTATACTTTGAAGCGAGATGTTTTGCTTCCTGAATTTGATATTCCACAGGAGTTTCAGCACGAAGATGACTTAAAAGATGGCGGAAAACGCGGAGAAAATGCCTATCTACGGCATTTGACCTATGAAGGAGCAAAGAAAAAATACGGAGAAATCACAGATGAGATAGCAGAGCGTTTGGATTTTGAACTGGAAGTAATCGCTAAAACGGGCTACCCAGGGTATTTCCTTATCGTTCAGGATTTTTGTAATGAGGCAAAAAACATGGGCGTATCTGTGGGGCCTGGGCGTGGTTCTGCGGCAGGTTCTGCGGTGGCGTACTGCATTGGAATTACCAATGTAGATCCTATAAAATACGACCTCCTTTTTGAGCGTTTTCTAAATCCAGAGCGTATTTCCATGCCCGATATTGATATAGATTTTGATGATGAGGGAAGGGATAGAATCATCAAATGGGTAATTGATAAATATGGGCAAAGTAATGTGGCCCAGATTATTACCTATTCTGTTTTGGGTGGAAAATCTGCGATAAAAGATGCAGGAAGGGTCTTGGATGTGCCGATTTTTGAAACGAATAACATCGCAAAACTCGTTCCGTCTGTGCCAGGGATGAACATTGCAAAAGCCCTTTCGAAATACGATAAATTAAAGGATGAAGACAAATTTTTGGTGGATGAGATGAAGGCTATCTTGGAGAACCCGAAAGACAGCCGTCATCGTGTTTTGGATTCTGCAAGGAAAATGGAAGGCTGTATCAGAAACACGGGAATTCACGCCTGCGGGGTGATTATCACGCCTGAGGATATTTCTAATCTTGTACCTATTTCCATTGCGGCGAAAGATGCGGATATTTTGGTCTCTCAGTTTGATAACTCGGTGGCGGAGAGTGCAGGACTGCTGAAAATGGACTTCCTCGGTTTGAGGACTTTGACCATTATCAAAGATGCTTTGAAACTCATTAAACAAAGATATAATATTGACATAAACCCAGATGAAATTCCGCTGGATGATGCGAAGACTTATCAGCTCTTTAAGGAAGGAAGGACAGTCGGGATTTTCCAATACGAAAGTGCTGGAATGCAGAAATATATGAGGGATCTGAAACCAACGGTTTTCGCTGACCTTATTGCGATGAACGCACTGTACAGACCAGGGCCGATAAAATACATCCCGAACTTTATCAACAGAAAGCACGGCGTAGAAGAAATAGTCTATGACCTCCCAGAAACAGAGGAATACCTGAAAGAAACTTACGGAATTACCGTTTATCAGGAGCAGGTGATGCTTTTGTCACAGAAATTGGCCAACTTTACCAAAGGTGAAGCCGATACCCTGCGTAAAGCCATGGGGAAAAAGCAGAGAAATGTCTTGGATAAAATGTATCCGAAATTCATAGAAGGAGGAAAGGCGAACAATCTGGATGAAACGAAATTACAGAAAATCTGGAAAGACTGGGAGGCGTTTGCAGAGTATGCTTTTAACAAGTCGCACTCCACATGTTACGCCCTGATAGCCTATCATACGGCTTATCTAAAAGCCAACTACCCAGCCGAATATATGGCGAGTGTGATGAGTAATAACATTAACAACACTGCCCAAATCACTATGTTTATGGAAGACTGTAAGTCTATGGGCGTGGATGTTCTGGGGCCGGATGTGAATGAAAGCCAATACAAATTCTCGGTGAACGAGAAAGGGCAGATTCGTTTCGGACTTGGGGCGATAAAGGGAATAGGCGAGGGGCCGAGCGAAGCCATAGATCAGGAAAGACAAAAGGGCAAATTCAAGGATGTTTTTGATTTTTTTGAGCGGGTTTCTTCATCACAGGTGAATAAGCGAGTGGTGGAAGGACTGGTAATGGCAGGCGCTTTTGATGAGCTGGACACTTACCACAGAGCCCAGTATTTAGAGCCAGACAGCTCAGGAAAGACAGCTATTGAAAAACTCCTCAGATATGGACAAAACTATAATGAAAGTAAGTCCTCCGTGGAAAATTCTCTCTTTGCGGATATGATGGAAGAGGTTCAGATAGAGCGCTTTAAGATTAATAATTCGCCGGAGTGGCCTAATATGTTTAAGCTCAATAAAGAGAAAGAAACCATCGGGTTTTATCTTTCTGCCCACCCAATGGATGAATTCAAGTACCAATACCAGTTTTTGCAGGGAAATCTCAGCAGAGAAAATATTTTAGAAAATAAAAACATAGAACTTCAAGAATCCCATTCGATAGAGGATAATGCAGAAATATCCGATGGCGAAATGTTAGACTCTGTGGAAGATTTCAATGAAGAAAATGAGGAAATAGCAGAAGAGAAAACAAAAAAGGAAGAACCAAAAGGAGCTTACAACCTTTTAAACCTTGATGAGGTAGAAGCCTATAAGACAACAGCCATAGCAACACACACGCCGCCTAGCCCTTCTGCATCTTGGAAGGACAGACAGAATAGAACCGATAATGGTAAGGAGTTTATAGTAGCAGGGCTTATTACAGATTATTCTATTCGGGATGCCCAGCGCAGCGGGGAAAAAGTGGCTTTTCTTACTTTGGAGGACTACACAGGTTCGTACTCTTTCCGTTTGGGGGACAGGGATTACATGAAACTGAAGGACAAAATAGCAGTGCAGAGATTTGTGATTTTAAAGATAAAATACGCCGTGCTGCAAGATGGGAGATGTTTCATCAATGTAATAGATGTTCTGGAGCTGAGTGAGACTTTTAACAATTTCGCAAAGTCTATGACGGTGGTAGTTCCTCTTAATGAACTCCAAAAGGAAGATTTAGAATTTTTCAAGAATAGTATTTTGAAGGAGAAAGGAAATCAAAGACTTTATTTTTATATCAAAAATCCAGCCGATGATACTGGAGTAAAGCTCCTTTCCTCCGAGTATAAGATAGAAATAAGTGATGAGATGCTCCGAGCGCTGAGCCATGCTAATAAGTATCAAGTATACTTGAATTAAAGGGAGCGCACTTTCTTCCTGAAATTATTTTTCGGCAGGAATAAAGCTAAATGATTTTTATTGATTAGATTTGCAAAAATTTGTGATAAATGATAGCAATTTTAAAGAAGGAACTCTGGGTATATTTTGGGAATTGGAGTGCATGGGGCATCATCGCTGCTTTTAGTTTTATAGGAAGTCTATTCCTATTTTTCTTTGATAATAATTTCAACTTTTTTGAGATAGGCAGCAGTTCTATGCAGAGCTATTTTGTTTTAGTTCCTTGGCTTTTTATATTCCTTATTCCTGCACTCAGCATGCGGTCTCTGGCAGAAGAGCAGCAGTCGGGAACGCTCAGCTGGCTTTTCTCACAGCCTGTGAAGGTCTCAGAGATAGTTAGGGGCAAGTTTCTGGCAGTCTGGTTTATAGGGATAATGTGTCTTTTCCCTTCGCTGGTGTATTTCTACACGCTCTATACGCTGAGCATTCCTGAGGGAAACATAGATTTAGGGATGACTTTTGGCGGTTATTTAGGATTAATGGTATTGGTAGGTGCTTTTGCTGCGGTGGGCATATTGGCTTCGGCGGTGTCTTCCAATCAGATAATGGCGTATCTGTCGGGAGTTTTCATGTGCTTTATCCTTTACTTCGGTATTGAGCAGCTGGCTTCTTATAAACTGCTGGGCGGAGTAGATTATATTCTGCAGAATTTTGGGTTTTATTATCATTATACGGCTTTCACCAGAGGGCTGGTAGATACTCAGGATGCGGCTTATTTTGTGTTGGTTATGGTTTTGTGTTTAGGATTGGCAGCATTCTTTGTAGAAAGAAAAAAATAAGATTTAGGCATTATGAACAAGAATAAAATATTATATATTACGGCTGTTGCCCTCTTGTTAGGGCTTATTTTCGGGGTTGTTTCTAAAAGGTTGGATTTGACCCAAGAGAAGCGCTACACCCTTACGGAGGCTACCATAAAGACCTTGAAATCCGTAAAAAAACCGATGATGATAGAAGTCTATCTCGATGGTGACTTCCCTGCGAGTTTCAAGCAGCTCCAGAACGAAACCAAATTCATACTGGAAGAATTCCGCAAAATCAACCCTAAAATTGATTATAAATTCCGCGACCCTATTAAAGAAAAAATATCAAGAGATACCCTGATGGCTATGGGAATGCAGCCTTCCATACTTCCAGATATGAAAGACGGCAAGATTTCCGAGATAGTCCTCTTCCCGTATGCTGCCGTAAAGTATAACACCTACGGCTCTTCCATACCTCTGATAGTAGAGCAGTCTGGGCTGGATGCTTCTGAGCAGCTCAACAGGTCTATTGAAAGCCTTGAATACAGCTTTGTTTCCACCATTAAAGCTATGGTTACGGAACAGAGAAAGAATATCGGTTTTCTGGTAAATCATCAGGAGCTGGGGCCTCTTCAGTTTCAGGGATTCTTGAGTTTGGCTTTGGACAATTATAACATCGGTCCCATTATCCCTAAAAATAGCGGAGGACTTACGATGGAGGATGTCTCTACACTTAGAAAGATGGATGCTTTGGTCATTGCTAAACCCCGAAAGCCATTTACAGACCAAGAAAAACTGATTCTTGACCAATACATTATGAACGGAGGGCGGACGCTCTGGATGCTGGATGTAATAAATGCCGAAATGGACACCCTCTACCATGCCAAAAAGATTATGGCATATCCGCAAGACCTTAATCTCACGGACTTTATGTTCAACTATGGACTAAGGATAAATTCCGCCCTCGTAAAGGACTTCCAGAAGGCGGCACTCAGAACCATCGTGGTGGGAGAGGTGGCAGGAAATCCGCAGTATGCCAATCTGCTTTGGCCTTACTTTCCTATCGGTATCAATGAGACTAATAATCCCATTACCCGAAACATCAACCCTGTTAAATTTGAATTTCCTACCGCAATAGACACCCTCGGCAGAAAGGACATCAAGACCAAAGTCCTCTACGAGTCCAGTCCCAGAACTACACTCAAAACCGTTCCCAATTATGTGGAACTAAACGAGATTCAGAATCTGGACAGCCTTACCATCATGGAAAAACCCAGCACTCCCAAGATATTTGCGGTAGCCTTAGAGGGTAAATTCTCCTCTGCCTACGCCAACCGAAGTGAGCGGAACGAGTATCCGAACTTTAAGAACAAAAGTGCCGAAAACAAAATGATAGTAATCTCCGATGGAGATGTAGCCCGCAATGCTGTATTAAAGGGCGAACCCCTGCCATTGGGAGAAGACTTATATACCAACCAGCGCTATGGGAATGCACAGTTTCTCAGAAATGCATTGGATTTCCTCTTGGATGATGACAATCTCATAGACCTGCGCAGTAGGAGCGTAGAGATACGCCTTCTGGATCAGAAGCTGATAAATGATGAAAAATCCTACTGGCAGTGGTTTAATCTCCTCCTGCCGCTGCTTTTCATCGGCGGTTTAGGTGGTCTCTTCTTCTGGCTGAGAAAGAAAAAATTTGGCTGATAGTATTTTTTTATAGTTAATGATAAAGTGAAAGCTGGAAGGCTGGGATATTCATAAAACCTAATCTTCCGGCTTTCTTTTGTTTTCCTATTTTTGTCCGCATTCTGCTAATGAGCCGTTACTGATACACTATGATAAATTAAACCAAAATTGCAGGAAATTTTCAGGATTGGACATTCAGAGTGTCGGGAAATGCAAACTACAGGGTGTGGTTTGCGTTTTTTTGTTAAAAAAGTAGGAGCTACAGGGTGTGTTTTTGACTTTCAGGGTGTCTGGGAATGCAAACTACAGGGTGTGGTTTATATTTCTCAACACTCTGAAATAACAATCCCAAAAAATGCTGGTCATTGCTTTTGGGTTAAAATAATGAAAACCAGCAGGAGCGATGGTTTTTCAAATAAAAAAATGCCCCCAAAAAGGGAGCATTTTGTTTAATTGCGGATTATTTAAAGTCCTTATCCGTTGCTTTATTGATTTCGTAGGATTTTACATCAAAGTTCATTTCTATACCGCCCATATTCTGGCTGATTTTGAAAGGACGCTTCACTCCAGAAACCTCTTTGTAATCCGAGTAGTAAGTAGGAATTATGATTTCCTGCCCCTGCATATTCTGCGTTTCGGACTCGGCTGTTTTTAGTCCAGTTTTTACGCTGTAGAAGTAAGTCTTGTTTCCTTTTTTTACGGCATAAACTTCTTCTCCGTTCATGTTTTCAATGCCTCTTAATGTCGTATTTTTAGCATTGAAATCCAGCTCTGGGAAGATTTCTTTGTTTGCAGAAAGATTTTCTTTTACTTCTGTTGGTATAGGCTGTTTTTGTCCTTGCACCACCATATAGCCGTCCTTTCCATCAAAAACGATTTTCTGCATACTCTGTCCCATCATTTTCATCTCTACAAAAGTTTTTCCTCCTTTTGCTGCTAAAGTAACGGTTTCTATGGTCATTCCTTGTACTGTTGCAGAAGCGTTCATCTGTAATGAATTGATTTTCTCTACATTTGCTTTTCCTCCGATAGCGGCGATGTATTTCTGTCCGATGGATTCAGCGGTAACGCCTGCAGCTATTTTCTTTGTTTCTGGTTTGGAAGCGGGATTCGCAAATTTGTCAAAGTATTTCACTGGATAGCCTAATTTCTCTAGACCATCTGCAATTTCAGAGCCTTTTCCAGCCACGAAAATTCTACTTTGGTTAGGAAGGATATAGGCTTTTGCAGCAGCAGAAACATCAGCAGTAGTTACTTTATCTATGGATTTTAGATAATTAGCATAGAAATCAGCAGGAAGGCTGTAGAGTCTTTCATTAAGAGCAAACCTAGCGATAGTTTCAGGTTTTTCTAATGACATGATGAACTCTCCTTTTAGTTTCGCTTTTGCATTGGCTAATTCCTCAGGTTTTATTTGAGAAATACCTTTTAATTCGTTCATGAATTCTACGACTGCCTTGTCTGTTACTTCGTTTCTTACACTTGCATTAGCAGAGAAGTATGGGCTGTATTTGCTTGTAGAAAGACGAGAATAAGCTCCATAAGTAAAGCCGTTTTTCTCACGAAGGTTCATGAATAATCTAGCTTCGCCACCACCACCAAGGATGTAGTTGGCAATCACTCCACTGAAATATTGTGGGTCTTTCATTTGGAGAGTGGTAGGGTTTCCTACACGGATAACAGACTGCACAGCTGTCGGTACATCTACGATATTGATTTCTGTTGCGGATAATTTTTTAGCTGGTTCTAAAGTAGCGAATTTAGTTCCAGATTTCTTCCATTTTCCGAATTCTTTTTCTACTAATTTTTTGACTTCGGAAGTTTTCACATCTCCTACAATCACCAAATAAGCATTGTCTGGTGCATAGTATTTTTTATAAAAATCCTGAACATCTTTCAGTTGGATTTTATTGATGCTTTCCTCAGTTGCAAATTCACCGAGAGCTGTGTTTTTACCATAAGTAAGTGCATTATCAACTCGTCTAGCGATTTCACCTGCATCTTTTTCTTTTGTTTTTAATCCCTCTATGGTTCTTTCTTTGGATTTGCTCACTTCTTCCGCAGAGAACTTTGGATTGATAATAGCATCTGCCATCAGGCTGATAACCTGCGTAGAGTATTTAGAAAGGGTATTAGCTCCTGCTCCTTCTGAAGAAAAACTAAGATAAGCTCCTAAGAAATCAATTTTTTTGTTGAATTCCTCTTTGCTTAGTTTGGTAGTTCCCATGCCAAGTTGGTCAGCCATGATTTCTCCAACACCTACAATATTTCCTTCATAAATATAGGGTCTGTCTATAGTTAGCTGGATATTTACTCTTGGAAGTTTGTTATTTTCCACTACCAGTACAGTAAGTCCGTTTTTAAGTTTAAAAGAGTTAGGTTTTGCAATGTTGATAGCAGGTGTAGGGCCTGGTTTAGGCATTGCATTGATGTCAATATTTTGTGCATAGACCATTCCAGAAAATAGGAAAGCGGCCGCGATATATTTAATGTTCTTCATTGGTCAATTATTTTTTAGGTAAGTAGTTAATGATAGCTCTTTGGTTGCTGTTTAGGTATTTTCTAGCAGCATTTCTCAAATCTTCTCTCGTGATAGAGCGATAGATGTTGATTTCTTCGTTAATCAAGTTGGTGTTCCCTTTTAGTAAATAGCTGTCTGCTAGTGTATTGGCGATACCTTGCACAGAAGAGTTAGCATTTACGAAATCATTTTCCACTTGGTTTTGAAGTTTTTGATAATCTTCCTCTGAGATTAAATCTGTCTGAAGTTTTTTGATTTCAGCATCGATGTCTTTTTTCAAAACATCTTTTGATGTATTTCCCATAGGAATAGCGAAGAAAGCAAAGATACTATGGTCTACCAATCCAAGGTTGAACGCCTCTACAGCCAGTGCTTTTTTCTCATTATCTACTAGTTTTTTATAAAGAACAGAAGATTTACCTTTGCTTAGGTAGCTTCCCAGCATGCTTAGGATGTAGGCATCTCTCTCCTTTTCAGCAGGTGTTCTGTAAGCGAAGATATAGGCTGGAATCTGGATGTTAGCATCATATATCGTTTCCTCAAACTCTTGTGTAATAGGAGTTTCTTTTGGGAAATTACGCGTAATAGGTGTTCCTTTTGGGATGCTGCCGAAATATTCGTTAATCCATTTTTTAGTCTGTTCTGGTTTGATGTCTCCAGCAACTACCAATGTAGCGTTGTTAGGAATGTAATATTTCTTAAAGAAAGCATTAAATTCTTCTAATTTTGCTGAATTTAAATCTTCCATAGAACCGATAACAGTTCCTTTATAAGGGTGTTTTTTAAACAAAGTAGTAAGAATAGCATTGAAAAGCCCGCCATAAGGCTGGTTGTCTATTCTTAGCCTTTTTTCTTCTTTTACTACTTCTCTCTGCGTATCTACTCCAATCTGGTTGATAACAGGGTGTCTTAGTCTTTCTGCTTCCATCCAAAGCCCAAGCTGTTCGTTGTTAGAAGGGAAAGTTTCGTAGTAGTAGGTACGGTCAGGGTTTGTGTTTGCGTTGTTAGAACCTCCATTAGCAGATACTATTTTGAACCATTCGCCTCGTTTGATGTTTTTAGTTCCTTCAAACAAAAGGTGCTCAAAAAAGTGTGCGAAACCAGTTCTCCCAGCGGCTTCATCCTTTGCACCCACATGGTACATTACCGAAGTGGTCACCACAGGAGCAGAATTGTCTTGGTGTAAAATCACATGTAACCCGTTTGGCAAATCATATTCTTCAAACTTGATTTGCTGCGCATTAAACAGCATTGCGAAAGAAGCTGCCATTGCGATTGATAGAAATCTTTTTTTCATAATAAAAATTAAAAATTACTCTATTAGTATAAAAAATCATGAAACTGTTACAAAAGAATGAAAAAAAATTGAAAAATAAAATAGAAAACGGACTAATAAACGATTTTGGGCAAAAAAATTAATCAATTTTAACAATATAGCATGTGATTTTTAACAAATTAAAATTTACTTTTGCATTCAATATTATGAGGAATATTTTATTGTTTTTTATTTTATGTCAAGCAGGTATAGTTTTTGGGCAGGAGAACTATAAAATACTGATGCACAAAGGAAATAAAAACTTTGACCAAAAAAACTACGATGAGGCTTCTCAGCTTTATTCAGAGGCTTCTCAGCAGAAAGCAAAGGATTTCGGCTCACATTATAATTTAGGGAATGCATTTTACCGAAAGGAAATGTATGAGGATGCTATTGTTCAATACGAAAAGTCATTAGAAAATGCAGAGAACGAAAGCCAGAGGGTTTCGGCGCTTTATAATATGGGGAATGCTTATTTTCAGCAGGGAAACAGCAAGAAGGCGGTAGATTTTTACAAAAAAGCATTAAAATTAGACCCAGAAAATGATAAAATTCTGCATAATCTTAGAATAGCTCAAAAGAAAGAGGAAAAAAAGCAAAATCAATCTGAAAAGAAATCGCAGAAAGAACAAAATCAACAGAATAAAGATAATCAACAACAAAATAATAATCAGCAGCAAGATATAGACAGATATTCTCCTGAAAAAGATAGATTCAGAAAAGAGAATAATGAAAATCAGCACGAGCAAGACTCTGAAAATCAACTAAAAAAACAAAAAAAAAGAGAGGAAGAAGAACTTCTGAAACAAATCGCTGAAAAAGAGCAGCATACAGCAAGAAGGGCTTTAGGAAGCCGTGGATACGCAAATCCGCGGAGTAATGAGAAAGACTGGTAAATGAGGCAAATAAATTACATATTATTTTTATTTTTTTCTTCCATATCGGGCTATGGACAGGTTAGCCTTATATCTGCGACTAATACCAGAGAATACAAGATAAGGGAGCCATTCAACCTAAGTATAGGCATGGAAATAGCGGGAGATATGCACCAGCAGACGCCTATAAAACTGCCAGATTTATCCAAATTTGAGGTTTTAGGAAATGCTTCGGAAGCCTTTACATTTATAGACCCAGAAACAGGAGTGCAGGTGAAACAGATTGTCTATCAGTTGATTCTACTGCCTAAACAGACTGGGAAAATAAAGATAGGCAGTGCCTTGGTTCAGGTCAATGGAAAGGTATACCGTTCCGATGCATTTGATATCATTGTGAAAGAGGGCGGCAGAAGAAGATTTGAAGAAAACTCCCTCAGAGAAGTCCATCTTTCCATGGAAACGGAAAATAGGGAAGTATATGAAAACCAGCCTATTGTGGTGGTTCTGAAAGCATATGGAAGGAATTTTGATGATTTTAGAAAAGTTCATGACATTCGGTTTCCTGCTGTAAAAGGGGATTTGTATCCGATAAGCACGGCAAAGCAGGAAGTCAGCATAGAAAATGAAGAAATAGCCTCTCAAATAATAGGTTCGTTTGTGGTTTTCCCAGAGAAATCGGGAGAATTTTCTATTTTGCCAGCATTGGCGAAACTTAATAATGATAAAATATCTTCCAATAGGCTGAAAATCAATGTAAAAAAACTTCCGGATAAAGCTCCTGAAAGTTTTAAAAACGCAGTAGGGGAGTTTAAAATAGAGCTGACAGCACCGAATAAAAAAGAAATTGAAATAGACAAACCTTTTGATGTCTTTGTAAAGCTCTCAGGGGAGGGGAATTTAAAATCTATTGCTCTTCCAAAAATCATAGAATCAGCAGATTATAGTGTATTAAAACCAAAACAGGAAGCAGATATTCAGACTAAATCCAAGGGGCTTTTAGGGGAAATTACAGAGCATTATCTCATTGTTCCTAAAAAAGAAGGAGAAATTGCCGTTAAAATAGAGGATTTTACTTTTTTCAATTTAAAAGAAGAAAAATACAAAACCCTGAAAACAGATGAGCTGAGAATCAATTCTATAAAACCAAAAGAGCCTGAAAAACAAAACTTTGTAATGGAAGGGCTGGAAGAAACAGGGCATATATTGAAGAAAGTAACTTTGTTGCCTATTTCCAATGAAGAAAAGAAGGAAGGTTTCAACTGGCAAAGGATTTTAGCAGGTTCGTTTTTGGGTGTTACACTGCTGGTTTTGTTAAGGTTAAGAAGAAAAAAATCCTCAGTAAAAATAGAAAATAAATTAGAAAAAATAACGACCATAGCCGAAACCGAAGAATTATTAAAGGAAAATATTTCTATCGGGAAAGAGTACTATTTTGGGGCGATAAAAAATGCTGTGGACAAGAGGGATTCTGCAAGTTTCTTTGAAAACTATCAGGAACTTCATGAAGAAGCTGAAAATCAAATAAAAAGGCTGAAAAACCAAACCATTTTAGAGTTTTTAGAAGAAGCAGAAAGTGCTGATTTTGTGCAGGATTTTGAGAAATTTAGAACAAAAATTCAAGAAGCAAAATATGCTCCTTTTCATGGGGGTTTATATGAATTCTATAATGATATCGTTAAATTTTACACTAAAATTATGGAATAGTTAAAAAATATTCATATTTTTGAGAAAATTTTAAAAACTAATCTATGCTGGAAGCTATCTCATTTGACGAAATTATCAAATGTTTTTTGGTTTTATTTTCTTTTATTGATGCTATTGGTTCTATTCCTATTTTTGTGAATTTAAGAAAAAAGACAGGAAAAATAGAATCTGGAAAAGCAATAATTGTAGCAGGTGCTATCATGCTTGTATTCTTATTTTTTGGTGATAAGATATTGGCATTCATAGATTTGGATATACATTCTTTTGCTATTGCAGGTGCTTTTGTTGTTTTCATCATCGCTTTAGAAATGATATTAGGTGTTGATATTCATAAAACTGAAGAAATGAAATCAGCCTCCATTATTCCTATTGCATTTCCTTTGGTAGCAGGAGTGGGAGCTCTTGCAGCTACACTTTCACTTCGTACAGAAAATCATGAAATTAATATAGTCATTGCCATTTTGCTTAACATGGTATTTGTTTACATTATTTTAAAATCATCTGACTTTTTGTCCAAAAAAATAAATGAGGGGACACTTATGGTTCTCAAAAAATCATTTGGTATAATTTTGTTGGCTATCTCTGTTAAAATGTTTATGACTAATTTGTTATATTTTATAAACAATTTTTATAAGGAATTAAATTAGAAGAAATGGA
>CALHQK010000084.1 GCA_938037185.1 uncultured Riemerella sp. | reverse complement strand
CCATTTTCATCGGAAGAAATTACATATCCATCGAAGATTTGGTCATCACTAATTACAATTGTCCCGCTATGTGGAGCCAATGCCGCAAAGGCTGCCATAGTAGTGTTAGTATCCCCAAACTTATTGGTGCATGTAATATCTGGAACGCTCCAATCATCTTTCCTTAGGCAGGAAGTGGTAATTCCGAATAGCAATAAAGCTCCTACAACCTGTTTTAGATATACTTTTTTCATTTTTATATATTTTTTAAAAGAATTACTAATTAAAATCTAAACTGAACATTTACGAAATAAGACCTTCCCTGTGAATACCAATATTTAGGCGCGAAAGGAGGATACTGTTTGTCAAAATCCGCTGCAAAATCTCTGTAAGAAGCTTTTCGGGTCTGCTCGAATCCACCTGTGATGTAGCTCTTGTTGTTTAACAAGTTATTCACCGAAGCAGAAACCATCAGATAATATTTACCAAAGAGCCAAGATTTCCCTGCATTTACATTGACAAAGAATGCAGAAGGCAGTTGTTTCTGGCGGAGAACTCTTCTCAGTTCCGCTTCATCAAGCCCAGGGTATGGTGCTCCTGTAGAAGGGTTTGTGATGAAATATTGGGTTCTGATAAGTGCCGCTGGGTCTAAATAAGAATTATCAAAATAGTTCCAGTTTGCTCCTACCCACCAGTATTTAGGGTTATTATATCTAAATCCAAGAGAAAATGCAGTCTGAGGCGTTCCTCCCTGTCTGTAGTTTTTGATATAGGCATCTCCGATATAGGTATAAGTAGTTCCTCCAGAAGCGCCCACAGCATCGGAACTGAAATATAATTTAGGATTGTTATTATAAACATATTCGCCGTAGCTTGCCAGCCCTTGTAGTGAGAGCGTGGAGGTTACTTTTACTTCCAGTCCTAGTTCCAGTCCTCGGTTTTGTCGTTTCATATCCTTCATCACCTGCGTGAAAAATGCACCATTAGTTACGCCTTGTAAAACAGAACCATCAGCAAAGAAACGCTGAACATTGGTTTCGTTTTCAGAGTTGATGATGTATCCGCTCAGCCTTGCTTTTACGAAAGGTGTAGAAAGCACATAGCTGAGGTCATTAGCATTGATAAACATACTTCTCATGCCTGCCACTACGGATGAATTTACCCTTGGATTAAAGAATAAATCTTCCATGAAAGGCGCTTGGGAATAAGCTGTTCCGTTATAAACCAAGAAGTTTCGTCCATTGATTTTATAAATCACTTGTCCTTTTAGCCCAAAATTGGTAAATTCATAATCTTTACTTCTTCCATAAGAATCTGGATACAGATAATGCTGGAATTTACCATCTCGGTACGAAGTAGAATAGCTGAACTGCCCTGCCACCAAAACATCAAATTTTCCTGTGGAGAATTTTAGTGCTGGATTTACTTTTACTTCCTGTCTTCCGAAAGTGTAGTCGTAGCTTATTTTATCACCTACGCCTTTGTGGGTATCTGTTTCGTATTCGTTGTATTTTCCGCTTCCATTTCTCTTGTAAGGGTCTTGGTTCAGAGCATACTGCCCTCCTAACAGGTCTTTTATTTCTCTGTATTGGTCAGACTTGTAGTTTTGATAAGAAACATTTAGGATAAATCTTGTCTTATCATTAAAATTGTATGTGAAATGCGTGGAAAGATTCCAAATTTTGTCATCATTCACATCATCCACCAAATAGAATATTGACCGCCCTCCGTTGCTGAGGTTAGCGTGATAAAGTCTATTCCAATCTATCTGAGATACAGAAGGATTGTCATTTACCCAATTTTGAAGAACATTGTCATATTCTGCTTTTCCAAAGAAATAACTTGGCAAGTTTTTATAATAAGTAGGCGAAGGGTTTTGGGCATTATGCCAATCCAATCGTGAAGATTTTGTTTTCCCAAACTGATAAGAAAGCGTTGTCCAAAGTTCCGTTTTCTTATTGATTTTCCAATAATCCGTTAGCTGGAAAATAGGCTGAAAACCTCGTTTTACTCTTTCGCTTCTTTTTTCACCATCCTGCCATCCCCAGTAGGAGTTGTAGTAGATTCCTTTGTAGTCATAGACTTCCTGCGTGTTAGGGCTGGATGTAGCCCTTCTGTAAGGGTTTCCTACCATATTGAGCGTGAGGGTGTGTTTGTCATTGATTTTCTTTTCCACCCCTAAATATGCAGCATAAGAATCATAGAATGTTCCCTCCTGTACGCCTTCTTTTGCCCATCTTCGGCTGACCATTCCTGTGAAAGCCCATCCGTTTTTGTTCATTCCCGAAGTATATCGGTAAGAGAGTCTGTGGCGGTAGTTTCTATTCGTAAGGGAGTAAGTCAGCTGGCTCCCTTTTCTGTATTCGCTCGCCTTTGTGTTTTTATAAATTACAGAACTGATACCTCCGAAAGCGTATTCAGATGGCGAGTGGTTAGCAGCCACTTCTGGATAACGAGTAATCTCATTCAGTCCTCCCCAGCTGCTGAAATCTATATTTCCATTGTTTTGTTTTGACATGGACACACCGTTGAACATCATTTCTCCAGACCTGCTGTCTAAGCCTCTCGGACGGAACCAATAAAATCCCAAATCATACCCTGCGATTCTATTGAAAATATCCTGCGAAGACTGCAGCAGTCCCACAGTAGTCTGAAGTGAGCTGTTGTCATCATCATTGTCACTATCGCTGTCCAGTAGAGTGAAGCCTTGTTCGGTAGAATTGTAAAGAACTGAATTTAAGACAATAACGCCCAAATCCTTTCTTTTTTCTCCTTCCTGCACACTGAAATCAATGGTCTTGGTTTCGTAATTGTTTTTAAAGACAACGATCTGATAATTACCAGGTTTCAAATCTACAAACTGGAAATACCCGATTTTGTCTGCAATCATATTCTCCTCCGAGCCTTTCATGTCTACTTCAGCTCGTTCCACAGGTTTGCCCTGCTCATCTTTGATATAAGCATAAACTGTGGTTTGTGCGTTACAGAAGTGCATTGCAGCAACTGTAAAACCGCAAATCAAGACAGATTTTTTAAACATTTTCTAATCTAATTTAACAAGTTTTAACAAAAATAGAGTTAATGTTTAATTAAAACGAATATAATGATATGAAATAAATCATATCAATTTCTTTTCCTAAATGAAAAGAAAAATTTAAATTTATCGGCTTTTAACAAAGATAAGTTATCATGAGACAAGTATTCATCATTATTTTTTGTGTTTTTGGTTTGTTTTATAATGCCCAGATGAAAAGAACCGCTGCGGTGGGATTTTATAATGTGGAAAACCTCTGGGATACCGTGAAATCTGTGGATTATATAGATGCGACGCTTCCTGCTCATCATGTCAATTTCCATAGAAGCGTGCCTTTGGATTCTTTGAAATATTTGGAAATTACCAAAGATTACAAAGGGCCGTGGGACTATGACCGAATAAAAGGACAAAAAGTAGTGAGAAAACAAATACTTTCGGAAGATTTTACGCCTAAAAGCAATAAAAATTACACTTATAACATTTACCAGCAGAAGCTGAAAAACATCGCGCAGGTTATCTCTGAAATCGGCTTTAAATACACTAAAACTGCGCCCGCAGTAGTGGGACTTGTGGAAGTGGAAAACCGCCAAGTCGTAGAGGCGCTGACTCAGCAGGACGCTCTGAAAAAGTATGACTATGGCGTGGTGCATTATAATTCCTTTGATGCGCGTGGGATAGATGTAGCACTGATTTATCAGAAGAAAAGATTTACCGTGACCAATTCTTATAAAAAAGAACTTGTGCTTTTCCGTGAAGATGGGAAAAGAGAATACACAAGGGATTTGCTGGTGGTTTCTGGGATTTTGGATGGAGAAAAAGTGGCTTTCTTCGTGAATCACTGGCCGTCAAGAAGAGGAGGTGAGGCCGTATCCATGCCGAAGCGTAATGCCGCTGCTGCCCTGCTGAAACGAGAAATGGATGCCCTGCGAGAGAAAAACCCAAATATCAAACTCATCGCGATGGGAGACTTTAATGATGACCCTATCAGCCCAAGTTTTAAAAATCATCTAAAAGCCGTAGGCGATGAGAAAGAGCTGAACGAGGAATATCCGTATTTCAACCCGATGTACAAAATGTACAAAAAAGGCGTGGCGAGTTTAGCCTACCGAGATGCACCAAATCTCTTTGACCAGATTATTTATTCTAAAAACTTGGTTTCCAATTCCTCTGCCGAGGAATATACCGTTTATAGAACCGAAGTCTATGCTCCCGCTTACCTTATTAATAAGCAAGGAAATTACAAAGGATATCCTTTCCGCTCTTGGGATGGAGACAAGTTTACAGGAGGCTACAGCGACCATTTCCCTGTATTCACTATTTTGCAAAAAAAGCTAAATAAATGATAAAGAGAGTTTTGTGGGATTTTGTTTCTTTTTTGAAACATCCCAAAGATGTACAGACAAAAGAAAGTTTTAAAAGGAAATTACAAACAATTTTCATTCTTTTAGGGTTTGAAATGTGTGTGTTTTATTTTGTTTTAATCCCATTGGATTATTTGATAGAACATTTTGTTTCTACAAAATCAAAACTTGATTATAAACATGACACTCTTCTTATAAGTATTATCTCATCAATTATTCTAGCCCCTGTTTTAGAGGAGATTGGATTTAGATTGATTTTAAGGAGGATTTTTCCTATAAAGTATATCTTCAGCCAAAAACTTTGGGACAAGATATTTCCTTTCTTGGTGTATGCTTCATCTGTGATTTTTGGTTTTCTCCATCTTTCCAATTATACTAATGACGGTTTTTGGTTTTATGTTTTTTCTCCCATTATTATCGCATCTCAGTTGATAGGAGGATTTATAATCACCTTTATCCGAGTGAAATACAATTTCTTTTACGGAATACTTTATCATGCATTGTGGAATGCATTGATAATTTTACCATTGATTTTTATAGATCATTTTTCTTCCCCATATCAAGAAAAAACAGAAAAATACAGCATAGAAATTTCTGAAAAACACTTTTTTGATAAAGATGAGAAGCAGGTTTTTAAAATAGACAGCCTTCAAGGGAAAATTCATAAAATAGAAGTGGAGCAGTATTCTTTTCAGCATTTTTTGGATTCACTTTATCAAGGAAACAAATACCAAATAAATGATGCTTTTATCAAAATGAAATTTGATTCCCGGAAAGGCGTAACCAAGGAAGAATTCATAGAAATCTTGAAAAAAGAATATGATATAGAGAATAATACGGCTCAATATCAACCTTAAAATTTGGATATTTCAGATTATTTTAATTTCTTTACTCTCTGAAACAGAATATTTTATTCGCAAAAAAAAGAATTATGCAGTAGAAAACTTCTCAAAAAAAGAGGTTTTCACTGCGGTTCTCTTGTTTAATAAAGTATTCAGCAAAAACACACAAAATGCCCAATTTTGAGATTTTCAACATTGTAAAAGAAAGAAAAAGGAATGAAATTCTGGAATGTATGAAAAGACAGAAAAAAGTTCCTTTGAAGGTTAAAGAAAACATAGAGCATAAAATAGTTATAGAAATAGATGATGATAAATCTAAATACTATATAAAACAAACCAATCTTCGGAAAGAAAAACTAAAAAAACTACGCCCATATCTTTTAGGTTTTGTATTTTTGGTGATGGCGGGAACGATAGTTTTTTTATCCCAGCAGTATCTGGAATTTCAGTATTATCTTTCCAAAAATGAGGAACTTGTGACGCTCAGTAAAAAATATCTTGCAGAGCAGAAACAAAAAGCAGAGGAGCTGAAAGAACTGCAAAATTTGACTTTAGATAATATAAATAATCTTCCTGAGGAAAGAAAAAACCTGATGCTGAACATTATCCCAAGCGGAAATCCTCTACTGAGAGAGTTGGAAGTGACAAGTAATTTTGGGAATAGAACACATCCGATAAGTGGAGGAGTAAAACATCATAATGGAGTGGATTTGAGGCTGAATACAGGAGATGATGTCATCGCACCAGCCATGGGAAAAATTGCTTTTGCAGGAGAAAAAGGAGGTTATGGAAATACAGTTATTATAGAGCATACATTTGGTTTTAAGACCCTTTATGCTCATTTGGATAGGATTTATGTAACAGTAGGCGAAATCGTAGGAAAAGGAAAAGTGATAGCCGCGGGTGGAAACTCGGGTAATTCCACAGGGCCGCATCTTCATTATGAAGTTTTATATGATAATGCGCAGGTGGAACCAGAAAATTTTATAAATTGGGACAAGAGTAATTTTAATATAGTGTTTAACAATGAAAAAAATGTACAATGGGAATCTTTTCTAACAATAATGGGAAAAAATCAAACGAAATGAGTGTGAATGTATCATCAAAAGGAGTAAATGTAATTGCTCCAGAAACCCACTTCAAAGGAGTGATAGAAACTAGTGCTATGACACAGATAGAAGGCTTCTTCGAAGGAGATGTGAAATGTGAAAACACCCTGCATATAGGTAAGACAGGGAAAGTTAATGGAAATATCGTAGCAGATTCTATCTTCATCGATGGAGAAGCCAAAGGAGATATATCTGCGGATAGAGTAGAGATTGGCGAAAATGGACGAGTATATGCTAACATCATCTCGGCTTCATTCGTTATCCATGAAGGAGCGAGATTCGAAGGGAACAAAAAGATGAAAATAGAGGAAAACACTTACAGTAGTCTTTCCACTTCTGATGATGAGTAATCGTCTTTAAAAATTAAAATAAAAAAAGCAGTCGTTTAGGACTGCTTTTATTTTTAATCTTCTCCTTTCATTTTTTCGGCATTTTCTGCCATGATTAGAGCTTCTAGCATTTCTTCTATATCTCCGTTCATAAAGGCGTCCAGATTGTAAATAGACTTATTGATTCTATGGTCGGTCACACGCCCTTGAGGATAGTTATATGTTCTAATTTTCGCGGAACGGTCTCCTGTAGAAACCATGGTTTTTCTCTGAGCAGCGATGTCTCCTTGTACTTTTTGTAGTTCTATATCGTAGAGTTTTGTACGAAGCATTTCCATTGCTAACTCTCTGTTGGCCAACTGGGAACGAGCCTGCTGACAAACCACCACTATTCCTGTAGGCTTGTGAGTCAGCTGAACTTTGGTTTCCACCTTGTTTACATTCTGTCCTCCTGCTCCTCCTGAACGCGAAGTCTGCATTTCTATATCAGCAGGGTTGATTTCCACATCTACTTCTTCTGCTTCTGGTAGTACGGCTACGGTAATCGCTGAGGTATGCACACGCCCTTGGGACTCGGTCTCTGGAACACGCTGAACACGGTGAACACCAGACTCGAATTTCATGATTCCATACACGCCTTCGCCTTCTACTCTCATGATGAGTTCTTTGTAGCCTTTTGCGGCCTCGTTGTAGTCGGTAACTTCGTGTCTCCAGCCTTTTGACTTGAAATACATTGTGTACATTCTATACACATCTTCCACGAAAATAGCCGCCTCGTCACCGCCTGTTCCTGCACGGAGCTCTACCATGACATTCTTGTCATCTGCCGGGTCTTTCGGAATGAGAAGGATTTTCAAGTCTTCTTCTAATTTAGGGATAAGAGCCAGACTTTCCTGCTTTTCCATTTTAGCCAAATCTATCATATCCTTATCAGATTCTGTGGCGATGATTTCATCGGCTTCTTCTATGGAATTTTTGGCATTCATGTATTGGTCAAAAACAGCCACCACTTTTCCCAAATCGCTGTATTCTTTGTTAAGAGAAGAATATCTTTTTTGGTCAGAGATTACATCTGGCTGGATGATTAGATCCGCTACTTCATTATATCTTTGTTTGATTGCCTGTAACTTTGGTATTAAACTATTTGCCATTATTTAATTTTGAATGGGCAAAGATAAGAAAATCCTATGTAATGAGTTAAATTTTGGTTTAATGACAAATAAAATTCCA
>CALHQK010000083.1 GCA_938037185.1 uncultured Riemerella sp. | reverse complement strand
CCAAAGTTACGAAAATAGCCACGAAAGTGATGTATAATATAAGGCTTCTGTTTGGGAAAGGTGTACCATCCTCTAGTGTTAGTGGAATAGAAAGAGCCGCTGCCAAGGAAACCACTCCACGCATCCCAGACCATCCGATGATGAAAGGTGCTTTTAGATTTATTTTAGGGTCGGCTACAGTGATGAAATTGCTCATTACTTTGGTTACAATGACTGCACCATATGAAGCCAAAAGACGCACGACAATCAGTACTATTGTCACTAAAACCCCATAAATAGAAGCATCATATAAGCTTATTCCGTCTTTTTTTAGCCCTTCTACAATGTCAGGAAGCCCCAAACCGATTAGCAAGAAAACCAAACCATTGAGGAGGAAAGTGAAACTATGCCAAACATTAATCCCTCTAATTCTGGATGAACTGCTCAAAATATGAATGTTATGATAAGCCAAATACAGTCCTCCACAGACAACCGCCATTACCCCAGAAGCATGAACCTCTTCTGCGATTATGTACATGATGTAAGGCGTTAATAGAGAGAGAATTACATCAATATCTTCATTGGTAGGAAGTAATCTGTGAATTTGCATAACGACGAACGCTATAAAAAGCCCAATGCCTGTTCCTCCAAAAATCATCCAAGCGAAACTTCCCGCTGCATCCTGCCATATGAACTGCCCAGTAGCTACTGCTGCCATAGAGAATCTTAAAATTATAAGCGAGGAAGCATCATTGAATAAACTTTCTCCTTCCAAAATAGTAGCGATTCTTTTAGGGACTTTTACGAATTTTAGAATAGCTCCCGCACTCACCGCATCAGGAGGAGAAACTATCCCTCCAAGAAGAAAGCCCAGCGCCAGTGAAAACCCAGGAATATAATAATTGACAAACAATGCGACAGAAATTGCGGTCAAAAAAACCACAATAAACGCAAAACTGAAAATAATTCTCCTCCAGCGCCAAATCTCTTTCCATGAGTTAGCCAGTGCCGCTTCGTATAAAAGTGGAGGTAGGAAGATAATAAAAATCAGATG
>CALHQK010000082.1 GCA_938037185.1 uncultured Riemerella sp. | reverse complement strand
GAGAAGAAATTTTACAGCAGTACATCATTATCAAACAGCACCAGAGAGCATGGCGAAAAGCATTTCCTCTGCCGTTTTTATGATGGGTTTCTGGAAACTTTTTATTTGTAATTTTAAAGGTTTTAATAGTTGCAACAAGGGTAAGAAAAGCAAACAGCGGATGCCTCAGCAATAACCCTAACAATTTGACAAGCCGCTTAAAATCAAGCTGCAGAATAGCCTTAAAAATCGTTATCATTCTTTCTAAAATAAAATCGCAAATCAAAAAAGACTTACGATTTTATCATTTTTATTTGTTCATTAATAGTTTTACAGTTTTGGAAATGGTCTCTTTTATTTCCTTTCTTTTTACTATAAAATCTACAAAACCTTTTTCTTGTAAAAACTCCGATGTTTGGAATCCTTCTGGCAAATCTCGCCCGATAGTCTCACGGATAACCCTAGGTCCTGCAAAACCTATCAAAGCGCCTGGTTCCGCCATAATGATATCGGCAGTCATAGCGAAAGAAGCCGTAATTCCACCGAAAGTAGGATTCGTAAGGTAAGCTATGTAAGGCAGCCCTGCGTTAGAAAGCTGAGCCAGTTTTGCCTGAACTTTTGCCATCTGCATCAGTGAGTAAGCTGCTTCCTGCATTCTTGCTCCACCTGACTGGCAGATAATCATATAAGGCAGTTTTTTTTCTATACAGAAGTCTATTGCTCTTCTTATTTTCTCTCCCATCACAGACCCAAGAGAACCTCCGATGAAGTCAAAATCCATACAGGAAATCACCATTTCTACGCCATTTACTTTTCCATGTGCGTTTCTGATGGAGTCTACTAGTTTGGTTTTAGCTTTTGCTTCTTTTAGTCTGTCTTTATAGGATTTAGAATCTTTAAATTTAAGAATATCAATACTTTCTACATCTGCATTTAATTCCTTAAATTTAGAATCATCAAAAATAATTTCAAAATATTCCCTGCTTCCTATTCTCACATGGAAGCCATCTTCTGGCGAAACATAGTTATTTGCTCTCAGTTCGTCACTCTCTATTATTTTCCCTGTGGGAGTCTGATGCCAAAGCCCTTTTGGGACATCCTTTTTTTCCTCTGTGGGAGTGCTGATATTTTGTTTCTTTCTTTTGAACCAATCAAATGCTGACATTCTTTATCTTTTAATAATTCTGCAAATTTAAGAAATATTTTTTCTTTAACTCAAAAACTCATCCGTAACATTTTCCCACGCGGAAAAATCTATGCTTTCATCATTGAAATACTTTTCAAAGAAAGGAATAGCCGCCTCTGGTTCTTCCACAAAAGTTCTATAATGTGTGAAATTCCCTCCGTCATAAACTCTGCTTTCCACTACAAAGCTCTGCTCATCCTCAGCCATTTGGACATAATTTTCACTTTTTTCATCAAAAAGCACTATAAAATCTTCCTCATAAATTCCTGTCGTTATCAGTTCCTTGATTTCATCCCAAGTAAGCGGTTCTTCTGTTCTAAACTGTGTGTTTACTATTTTCATAATCTATTGATTTTTAATTTCTTTTGTCATTCCCCCAGAGGAGTTTTTGTCTCAAAGTTTCATAGAAACTGACATTTTTTGGAAAAATAAGATTTAGGCTAAAATCCGCCTTTTTCAAAATCAGTTCATCTTCCTCATTCATGTGATAAAGCCGAGAATCCAAGCCCAGCGAATACAGCGGCAGCCTGCTGGAAACTTTTAGTTTTATTTCTACATTGTCTTTTAGGATAATAGGGCGCATATTTAGGTTGTGTGGAGCGATGGGCGTAAGAGAAAAATTATCATTCTCTGGCTCTATAATAGGTCCACCACAGCTTAGCGAATAGGCCGTAGACCCCGAAGGCGTAGCCACTATAAGCCCATCTCCCCAAAACATACTCAAAAATTTGCCGTTGATTTCGGCCTCTACGGTAATCATGGAAGTGGTCTCTTGGCGGGTAATCACCACATCATTCAGCGCATAGGAAAAATCTATTCTATTTTCGGCTGTTTTCACTTCTATCACCGAACGCTGGCTGACATGGGTCTCTCCGGCAAAAATTTTATCAATATTATCAAAAATCTCTTCTTTGTTGAAATTTGCTAAAAAACCGAGCCTGCCCATATTAACACCGACTACAGGAATTTCCAAATCCTGAATCAGTGTAAGTGCACTCAGAATAGTGCCATCTCCTCCGAAAGAAAAGAAATAATCTATTTCACATTTTTCGAGTGAATTTTTATCACTGAAAATCTGATATTTACCCAATAAACTATTCTTTTCTAAATTTTTTTCATGGAGAAAAATCTGCACATTTTCCCTTTTCTCCAATTCAAGAATAAACTGATGAAGATAAGCCTGAATCTCATCTCCATTTTTCTGTGAATATATTGCGATATTTGGCATTAGAATTCAAGGTATTTTTGCATAAATTCGTATCGGCTTTTCAGCAGTTCTTCCTTTTCATCGGTATAGAATTTCTGCACGATGATGTAGCCGTAGCGCTCAAAGGTTTCGTCTATGGAGCTGAGATTTTCATTGCTGATTCTCATTGTCACCCTTACGAAAGCCTCATTCATCTCCGTAACCAGTGCGCCGTAGAATTTTCCGTTGTTGCTTTCTACGATTTGGGCGATTTCCACCATAGAATAATTGGTTCTAGGGATTTCCACCGTAAGCAGCGCCCCTGTCTCGGAAAAAAACGGATATTTAGACAATTCATCCGCGATGCTGTCCCAAGCGATATACCCCTGATATTCCTCGTTTTTATTGATTACAGGAATTACATTGGTATTAAATGTATGGAATAATTTCACCCCATCCAAAAGAGTACTTTCATAGAGGATAGAAAATCTATCCATATATGGAAGCAGTTCTCCTAAGTTTTTTCTGAGATTTTCCTCCAAGCACTCCTTCATTACTGCGCCCTGAAATACGCCCTCGTTCTCCACGAAAACATGGGTAAAATCAAAATCAACAGCAGTCTGCAAAGCCTCCTCCGCAGTAGCATCTACACCCAATATGGGAAAATCATTTGCGATATAATTTTCAATTATCATAAATCATAATTACTTCGGTAAAGGTATGAAATTTGATTAAAACTATAAAAACTTTACCTTTGTGAAATTCTAATCAGACATTTATATGAATTCACAAATTCTCTACGAAGACAACCACATCATCATTATCAATAAAAAAGTAGGTCAGCTGGTTCAGGGCGACAAGACAGGCGACCAGAGCCTGCTGGAACTGCTGAAAGATTTCATAAAAGAACGCGACCAAAAACCTGGGAATGTTTATCTCGGTTTGGTTCACAGGATAGACAGGCCGACCTCTGGGTTGGTCATTTATGCTAAAACCTCCAAAGCGCTCTCCCGCCTGACCCAAATGGTAAAAAACCGAGAAATAAAAAAAACTTACTGGGCAGTGGTTCCCAAAGAGATGATTCCACAGAGCCAGACCCTCACGCACTATCTCAAGAAAAACGAGAAAAACAATAAAGCCATCATCTACTCCCACGAGACAGAAGGAGCAAAAAAAGCCATTCTGAGCTATAATATTCTCAAAACTTTGGATAATTATATGCTGCTGGAAGTGGATTTACAAACAGGAAGACACCACCAAATACGGGCGCAGCTCTCTAAAATAGGAGTTCCTATAAAAGGCGACCTAAAATATGGCGCTCCTCGTTCTAATCCAGACGGCGGCATCAGCCTACACGCTAGAATGCTGGAATTCATCCATCCTGTGAGCAAAGAACTTATAAAAATAACTGCTCCTACACCGAAAGATGATAAAATTTGGCAAGCAGTTGAGAATGATTAAATTTAAAATCTTACTCATTAGAGAACAAACAAAAAACCTTCCAATTTTTGGAAGGTTTTTTTATTAAATCTTAACTTATTAGAAAGTTTGAGTCAATGACAATGATACACGAAGGTTATCTCCTGTAGCATCTTTTACTAAATTCTTAATTTTCCCTTTGTTATCATAGTTTCCATAAGTAGTAGAAGTATAGTCTAACTCAACACCTAATTTAGTGTTACCAGACTTCCAACCTACTCTTGGAGATACTCTCCATGTGCTTCCTGGAATATAACCAGAAGTAGCTGATCCTGCATAAGCAGTAGTTTTAACTGTTTCCCCTTTTGAGTTTACATAGGAAGCTATATGGTTAGTTCCAAAATTGTTTTGGTTAAATCCAAAATCTTTAGAATACCCTCCGAATACTCCCCACTCAAAGGATGGAGTGAAGTTTCCAGAGAACTCTGTCCAAAGAGATAATACATTACTATTTTTCAAATCATCCTTTGGAGCGTAATATGCAACCCCTCCTAATTGTAGTAATTCAGATGGGTTTTGTCCATAATTACCATAAACTTTCCAAGCGAAGTTTTCAGTAAACTGAGCTTTTGCGTATGCTAAGAAGTTGAACGCAGAAAGAGTTTTTCCATGAGCTGTTTTAGCATTAGCAGCATCGTTTCTTGTAAATTTCACATTAGCACCAAAACCTCCTACGAATTTATCATCGCTACCAAATTGTAATTGTGCGTGGAATGCTGGAAGTCCAGATTTAGCAGCATTACCTTTTTCTCCATATATTACAGAGGTAAAGTCTCTTTCTGTGATAGCAGCAAGGGTAAATCTCGCATTACCTTTAGTAGAGAATCTGATTTGTGGAGAACGATTGAACGGCTGGAATGGGCTTCCTGCGTTAAAGTTGTAAGTTCCTGGAGATACATTCGTTACGAACATTGGGTGCCAGAACTGACCAACCAACCATTCTACTTTATCACTAGATAATTTCACATAA